>CAZHIV010000022.1:0-6877 GCA_964532675.1 uncultured Planctomycetaceae bacterium | reverse complement strand
GTGGCTTGAAATCCAACTCGAAACCGGCCGCACGCATCAAATCCGCGTGCAAGCCGCCTCGCGCGGCCACCCGGTCCTCGGCGACGCTCAATACGGCTCAATCCAACCATTCGGCGAGCAATTCGAAGACGAGCGCCTCCGCGCCATCGCGCTGCACGCGCGCCAGCTCGGCTTCAACCACCCGATGACCGGCGAGCCGGTCGACATCACGGCTCCCGTCCCCGAGGCATGGCATGCGCTCAACTTGCCGCACGAAATCCTATAGCCACTCACTCCTGACGGCGACGCTCGCGCAGGTGCAGGGCGAGATCGAGCACCGTCTTGCCGGCGACGAGGATCGAGAGCACGCCCGCGTTGCTGCCGAGCGCCATCGCCACCCAGCCGCCGAAGAGAATCGCGACATGCAGCACGACGACTCGGCCATACGGTTGAAACATCAGCAGCGGCACGACGGTACGCCGATACTCGCCTCCGCCCAGGTAGTTGACGAAGAACGAGCACAAGTGGCTGGCCGCCAGGCCCGCGACGGCCCACCCCAAATGCCGCTCGGCGAGCACCCGCGAAAATGCCTCGAACTCGCCGAGCGGTGAAACTGCGATGTCCTGATTGCCGAACAGCGTCAGCACGAACATGCCGTGAACGAAGCAGAAGAACCCGTAATGAACCGCGAAGAACGGCGTGAATGTCAGCTTGAGAAACGGACTCGTCGCCTGCTGCACGAGATCGGGATTGTCCTGCTCGACGGCCGGCTGCTGAAGCGCCTGCAATCCCGATTTCCGCGTCGCCGCCTCCACCTGAGTCCAATCGATCGCCGCCGGGTCTGGGCTGCAGGTGATCATCTTCAGGACGTTGATCGCCCCGATGACGACGTTCTCGGTCCAGTACAGGGCGACGATCTCGAAGGCGTCCCAATCCCAGAACAACACGCCGAAAAGAGGCAGCAGGTTCGCCGCGACGAGCGCCAGCGCCGATGCTTTGTGTTCAAAGAGCTCGCGCATCGTATGAAAACGGCCCTAGCTGGCGGACTTTTTCTTGCCCGGCTTATCAGACTGCTTGGCGCCGCCGGACGACGACTTCGATTCGCTCTTCGATTCGCCTTTACTCTCGCTCTTCGACTCGCTTGCCGGCTTGTCCTTCTCCGCTGCCTTCTTGTACGACTCGCTGCGGTAATCGGTCTGATAGAAGCCGGAGCCCTTGAACACCACGGCCGCCCCGGTGCCGAACAGCCGTCGCAGCTTCGGCTTGCCGCATTCGGGGCATTTCTTCTTCACCGGGTCGGAGATCGACTGGAACAACTCGAACGAGTGGCCGCAGGCGTCGCATTCGTAGTCGTAAGTGGGCATACGGGAGAGTTCAGCGTTAAGAGTTTAGGGTGCAGTCAGCAGGGCTTAGCGTCGGCGGCCACGCCGAATCTTCTACGAACAAATTCCGCGTGGCCGCGGACGTTACTCTCCCGGCGGGCCGCTGGAAACGATCACTTGCGCCGGGCGCACCACGCGGTCGTGCAGCTTGTAGCCGGTTTGCGCGACGTGCATCACGTGGCCGGCCGGCACGTCGCTCGACGGCTGCTGCAGGATGGCTTCGTGGAAGTTCGGATCGAACGGCTCGCCCTCGGCGGCGACGGGTTCGCAGTGATGCTGCGTCAGCACGGTCATCAACTGCTGCCGCACCAGCCGGAAACCTTCCAGCAAGTTCTCGGCCTCGCCCGCTTTCTCGGCCGCCTCGATGGCCCGGTCGATATTGTCCACCACGGGCAAGAGGTCGCGCAGCACGGGCAGCGCCGCATAGCGGCGCTCGTCGGCGATCTCGCGCGACGTGCGGTTGCGCAAGTTCTGCATCTCGGCCTGCAGCCGCAGCGCGCGGTCGTTCGCCGCGGCCAGCTCGGCCGCGAGCTGATCCGTATCCGACAGCGCCTCGGCAAACGCCCGATCGCTGTCGTCGCTCGATTCGGGCCGCAATTCCTCGTTTTCGTTACTCATCGATTTGTTACATGCAATGCACAGCTATGAATAATTCTGACAGGATGAACAGGATCGACATGATTGTTAATTTCCGTTTCCGATCCGATCCCGTAAATCCTGTTGATCCTGTCAAGAAAACCAAACGGATGTCACCGCTCCGACTGAGCCTCCTCCGCCGTGAAGTAGTCCTTCAGCTTGGTGAAAAAGCTCCTCCGCTCCGGGGCCACGTGCTTGTGCTCCAACTCCGCCAATTCTCGCAGCAAAGCTTGTTCCTCTTTGCTGAGCTTCTTGGGCACTTCGACGGCCACCTGGACCAAGAGGTCGCCCAGGCCGCGGCGCCGCGGGTCGGGCATCCCTTTGCCACCCATCTTGAAAATGGTACCCGACTGCGTGCCGGCGGGAATCTCCAGCTCGCCGCGGCCTTCGAGCGTCGGCACCTCGATCGTCGTGCCCAGGGCCGCCTGGCTGTAGGTGATCGGCACCCGGCAAATGAGGTTCTGCCCGTCGCGCTCGAACAGGGGATGAGGCAGCACGGAGATGAAGCAATAGCAGTCGCCGGGCGGGCCGCCG
The DNA here is from genome assembly GCA_964532675.1 of uncultured Planctomycetaceae bacterium. GTDB lineage: Bacteria > Planctomycetota > Planctomycetia > Pirellulales > Lacipirellulaceae > JABDGM01. The sequence goes on along the minus strand of CAZHIV010000022.1, from coordinate 4,346 downwards.
GTGGGGCTGGGCTCGCCTTCGCCGTTGATCCGCACGCGCATCTCGTCGTCGACGCCGGCGGGGATCTGCACTTCCGTCGTGACCTTCTTGAGCACTTGCCCGCTGCCGCGGCAGCTCGAGCACGGCTGCTTGATCGTCGAGCCTTCGCCATGGCAGGCGGGGCAGGTGGTTTGAATCCGCACGATGCCGGCCGATTGAATCACGCGGCCCTGGCCGCGGCAGTAGTTGCACACTTCGCGCCGGCTGCCGGGCGCCGCGCCGCTTCCCGCGCACTTTTCGCACCGCTCGTGGCGCTGAAACTCGACCGATTTGGTCACGCCCGAGGCCGCTTCTTTGAGCGAGAGAGTCACGTCGCAGCGGACGTCGCGGCCCTTGCGCGGGCGGCCCCGCGCCCGGCCGCCGAACAAGTCGCCGAAAATATCGCCGAACGCCGAAAAGATGTCCTCGACGTCAGTGAAGTGGTGCACGCCGCCGGCGCCGTTCAGGCCCGCATGGCCGAACCGATCGTAGCGGGCACGCTTCTCGCCGTCGCTGAGCACCTCGAACGCCTCGGCCGCCTCCTTGAACCGCTCGATGGCTTCCACATCGCCCGGGTTCTTGTCCGGATGGTACTTCACGGCCAGCTTGCGATAGGCCCCCGCGATCTCGCCGTTCGAGGCGGATCGCTGGATGCCCAGCACTTCGTAATAATCGCGTTGAATGGCCATGGGATTAATGACGAATGACGAATTCCCGAATGACGAATAACGGTAACTTTGCACTCCGTCTCCACCATTCGTCATTCGTGCTTCGTCATTCGAACATTCTCATTCTACGCAAACAGGCCACTTACCCCAACGGCGAAGTGGCCCGTAATCGGCTGTCAACCAAGTTTGTAAATGACGAATGACGAATTTCCGAATGACCGTACCTCTACGCTCCGTATTCCCCATTCGTCATTCGTCATTCGTGCTTCGTTATTCCTAGCGGATGCTGCCGACCACCGCCTTCTTGTCCTGGTCTTTCGCGTCGAAGTTGGTCACCAGTGCCTCGGTGGTGAGCATCAGGCCGGCGATGCTGGCCGCGTTCGCCAGGGCCGTTTTGACGACCTTGGTCGGATCGAGGATGCCGGTCTTCACCATGTCGACGTACTCGCCGGCGTTGGCGTCGTAACCGATGTTCGTCGCCTTCTGGCTGACTTCGTCGGCCACCACGCTGCCCGAAAGGCCGCAGTTATCGGCAATCTGCTTGAGCGGCGCGGCGAGCACGCCGAGCACGATCGCGACGCCGATCTTCTCGTCGCCCTTGGCCCCGGATTTGGCCGCCTCGACGGCCTCGCGGCACCGCAACAGGGCCACGCCGCCGCCGGGCAGGATGCCTTCTTCGACGGCCGCCCGGGTGGCGTGCAGCGCGTCCTCGACGCGGGCCTTCTTCTGCTTCATGTCGGCCTCGCTCGAAGCGCCGACCGAGATGATCGCCACGCCGCCGGTCAGCTTCGCCAGGCGCTCCTGCAACTTCTCCCGGTCGTAGTCGCTCGTCGAGGCGTCGATCGCCTTGCGGATCTGCTCGATCCGCTTCTGCACGTCCTCGTTGCGGCCCGCGCCTTGCACGATGGTCGTGTCGTCCTTGGCGACGGTGATCTTTTTGGCCCGGCCCAGTTCGGCCAGCGTGACGTTCTCGAGCTTCTTGCCGAGGTCTTCGCTGATCACGGTGCCGCCGGTGAGCGTCGCGATGTCGCCCAGCATCGCCTTGCGGCGATCGCCGAAGCCGGGCGCCTTCACGGCGCACACGTTGAGGATGCCGCGCAGTTTGTTGACGACCAGAGCCGCCAGCGCCTCTCCCTCGACGTCCTCGGCGATGATCACCAGCGGCTTCGCCTTCTGGCTCGCTTGCTCGAGGATGGGCAACAGCTCGCGGAGGTTGCCGATCTTCTTCTCGTGGATCAGCAGGTAGGCGTCCTCGAGCACGCAGTCCATCGTGGCGGGCTGGTTGATGAAGTAGGGCGACAGGTAACCCTTGTCGAACTGCATGCCTTCGACGAGCTCGAGCGTGGTGTCGGTCGTCTTACCTTCCTCGACGGTGATGACGCCGTCCTTGCCGACTTTCTCCATCGCGTCGGCCAGGAGCTCGCCGATCACTCGGTCGTTGTTCGCGCTGATCGAACCGACGTGGGCGATTTCCTCCTTGCTGGAGACCTTCTTCGACATCTTGTCGAGCTGCTCGGTGGCGGCGGCGACGGCCTTGTCGATCCCGCGCCGGACGGCCATCGAGTTGCTGCCGGCCACGATGTTCCGCGTGCCTTCGCGCAGGATGGCCCGGGCGAGCACGGTGGCGGTCGTCGTGCCGTCGCCGGCCAGCGAGGAGGTCTTGTCGGCCACTTCGTGCACGAGCTTCGCGCCCATGTTCTCGAACGGGTCTTCGAGCTCGATCTCCTTGCTCACCGTGACGCCGTCCTTGGTGACGGTCGGCCCGCCGAACGATTTGTTGATGATCACGTTGCGGCCGCGCGGCCCCAGCGTGATGGCCACCGCGTCGGCCAGCTTATCCACGCCGCGGAGCATCTTGGCCCGCGCGGCATCCTCGAACATTAATTGCTTTGCCATTGCTTATCCTGTGACTGATTCGAATGGTTTTGGTTTGTCCGTTGTCCGTTGTCCGTGGTCCGTTGTTTTAATATGCAACGGACGACGGACAACGGACAACGGACCAAATACTAGCTCGTTACCTTGGCGAGGATGTCGCTTTCGCGGAGGATCTTGTACTCGTCGCCGTCGACTTCGACTTCCGAGCCGCCGTACTTGCCGAAGATCACTTCGTCGCCGACCTTGACGGAAAGCTCGCCGCGGTTGCCCGAGTCGAGCAGCTTGCCGGGGCCCGTGGCGATCACTTTGCCGCGCTGCGGCTTCTCCTGCGCCGCATCGGGCAGCACGATCCCGCCCGCCGTCATCTCCTCGGCCTCGAGCGGCTCGACGACAACCCGATCATCCAGTGGACGCAGTTTAATCTTGGCCATTGTTTGCTCCGATATGCGTGTGATTGTTTGTAGTTGTGCTTTGTCAGTTATCCGTTGTCCGTTGTTTCGTGTGCAACGGACAACTGACTACGGACCACGGACCCCGCTACATCATTCCGCCCATGCCGCCCATCCCCATGCCGCCCATGCCGCCCATGCCTCCCATGCCGTGGTCGTGGTGATGGTGGCCGCCGGCGGGCTCTTCTTCTTCCTTGGGGATTTCGGTGATGAGCGACTCGGTGGTGAGCAGCAGCGACGCGACGCTGGCCGCGTTCTGCAGGGCGGTGCGGACCACCTTGGCAGGATCGATGACGCCGGCCGACTCCAGGTCGCCGTACTCGTCCTTGTCGGCGTTGTAGCCCTCGGTCTTACCCTTCATCTGGCGAACGCGGTTGACGACCACTTCGCCGTCGACGCCCGCGTTCTCGGCGATATAGCGCAGCGGATAGTGCAGCACATTGGCGACAATCTCGACGCCGTGCTTCTCGTCGCCTTCCACATCGAGCTTCTTGAGCACCTTTTCGGTTCGCAACAGCGCCACGCCGCCGCCGGGCACGACGCCTTCCTGCAACGCAGCTTTCGTTGCCGATTGAGCATCGTCAAACAGCGCCTTTCGCTCTTTCAATTCGGATTCCGTCGCGGCACCAACCTTGATCACGGCAACGCCACCAGCCAATTTGGCCAAACGCTCTTCGAGTTTTTCGCGGTCGTAATCGCTATCCGTTTTTTCGATTTCGCTGCGTATCTGCTTGGCGCGCCCGTCGATTGCGTCCTTTGATCCGGCCCCGCCAATAATAATCGTGTTGTCGCTGGAAACGGTCACTTTCTTGACCTTGCCGAGATCGGACAGCTTCACGCCGTCGAGCTTGATGCCCAGGTCCTTGAAGACGGCGGTCGCGCCGGTGAGCGTCGCGATATCGCCGAGCATGGCCTTGCGGCGATCGCCGTAGCCGGGCGCCTTGACGGCGGCCACTTGCAGAATGCCTCGCATTTTGTTGACCACCAGCGTGGCCAAGGCCTCGCCCTCGACGTCTTCCGCGATGATCAGCAGCGGCTTGTTCGCTTTGCTGATCGCCTCCAGCAACGGAATGAGTTTCTTGTTCGTCGAGATCTTCTCTTCGTAGATGAGAAGGTAGCAATCCTCAAGCTCCACCGTCACGTTATCCGGATCGGTGACAAAGTGGGGGGAGAGGAACCCGCGGTCGAACTGCATGCCCTCCACGACTTCGACCGTCGTTTCGCTGGTGCGGCCTTCCTCGACGGCAATCACGCCGTCCTTGCCGACTTTGATAAACGCGTCGGAGAGGACGCTGCCGATCGTGGGATCGTTGTTGCCGGCGATCGTGGCGATTTG
>CAZHIV010000021.1:0-5799 GCA_964532675.1 uncultured Planctomycetaceae bacterium | reverse complement strand
CAATCCAGAATCGATGGGTTACCGCTCCGCGGCTAACCCAACCTACACGACAGCACGGGTAACCTACACAATCGATACGGCGATGTCGAGATGCGATCGCAGTACCGATGGCAATGAGCAGGACGCTGCCGGTGGTCGGTTCCGGCACGCGGGTGTGGAGTTCGGCGCTGTTGAACATTTCGATCGAGTCGCCTAGCGAGTCGAGGTAGAAGCGCAGCTTGATGTGGTGTTCGGTGGTGGTGGGCAGCCAAATGGGGCCGAGGATGTCGGCGAACGGGTGGGGACCGGGGCCTGCGTAAAAGCCGGTTCCGAAGCTGCCTACGCTTTGGCTGTTGACGTTGGCGAAGTAGTCCAGGCTGGCGCCTTTGACTTCATGATCGATCGTGTTGTCGAGCACTCCGTCGATGTTTGCGAAGTGTTGCTGCAGGCCGGAGGCGGCGTAGTTGTGAATGAAGTCGATCTCGCCGCTGAAGAGCGGCACGTCGGCGATCTTTTCGATGAGCGTGTTGGTGACGACGGTGGAGACCGGCGGCACGCCGTCGTACCCGCCCTCGGCGAAGACATCGCCTTTTGCCAGCCAACGATTCTGGGCGTCGGTGAGCTCGAACGCGTACCAGATATCGCCCACCGCGTTGTTCAAGTCGCCGGGGCCGTTGTCCATGATCAGGCCGGCGGGCAAGTTGTCCACGAGAACTTCGATCGAATAGCCTGCCATGGCGGGACTAGCGACGAGCGTCAATCCAAGGGCGAGCGTCACGCGTTGGACGGTGGGACGAATCATGCTTTATCTCCTTTTGAACAGACGCATTAGTTCAACTCCCAATGCCGGGTGCATTCGTGGCATGACGTATCCTATCGCGGCCTACGCCAAATAGCAGCGAAAAAGAAGTGCGGCTGTCCGATTGCTCGAAGACTGAGGAGTGGCGCCGGTACTCCACGCGCTAGTTAATCCGGAAAAGGCAAACTCGTGTAGCACCAGACACCCCAGAATTCCTAAGATTCGTAAACATCTCATTTTTACTGATATACAGCGCTTTTCGCGCTGTCTTCACATAATCTTCACATTCACCGCCTACTCTGGCGGATGAAGGATGCTATCACTATTCTCATTGGGCGGTTGGCAGAGTTGTGGCTGGGTCCCGGGGGTGCGAAGGGGACAGTCCCCTTTTGCTCCGCGGACTGCACAAAAGGGGACAGTCCCCGGTTTGGGACGGAGGGATTGCCGTGTTGCGTTGCCGTTTTGCAGGGTTGGCAATTATCGCGGCGGCGCTGTTGGCCGGGGGTTGCTCGCGGCAGGCCGTGAAGGTCGATGGGTCGAGCACGGTGCTGCCCATCACCGAGGCTGTGGGCGAAGTGTTTCGCGAGCAGCGGCCGGACGTCCATATTATCGGGGGGCGCGCGGGGACCGGCGGTGGGTTCAAGAAGTTCAGCCATGGTGAGATCGACATCTGCAACGCCTCGCGGCCGATCTCGGACGTCGAGAAACAGGCCTGTGCCAAGAACGGCATCGAGTACCTATCGTTCATCGTGGCATTCGACGGCCTGTCGATTTGCGTGAACCCGAAAAACGACTGGTGCGACTGCATCACGGTCGAACAGCTCAAGGCGATCTGGCAGCCGGAGAGCGCGGTCGAAAAGTGGAGCGACGTGGACCCAGCCTGGCCCGCCGAAGAGATTGAGCTGTACGGGCCGGGGACGGACTCGGGCACGTTCGATTACTTTACCGAGGTGATCGTGGGCGAGACGGCCAAAAGCCGCGACGACTACACGCAGAGCGAAGACGACAACGTACTGGTCACGGGCGTGGCGGGCGACGAGTACTCGCTCGGTTACTTCGGCCTGGCGTATTACGACGAGAACAAGGATCGGCTCAAGCTGCTGGCGGTGGACGGCGGCGACGGCAACTGCGTGAAGCCGACGATGGAGACAGTCCGCGACAACACGTATTCGCCGCTGTCGCGGCCGCTGTACATCTACGTGCGCAAGTCGTCGCTGGAACGGCCGGAGGTGAAGGCGTTTATCCAGTTTTATCTGGAGCAGGTGGGTAGCCTTGTGCCGGTGGTCGGCTACGTGCCGGTGTCGGACGAAGTGGCGGCCAAGAACAAGGAGGTGCTGGAGGAGGCGTTGGCCCGGCCGGCGCCGGCCGCGTGAAGTCGCGCCGTTGTCCCGTTCGGCCGTTCATCGTCTTTTGGAATCACATCAGAGTACGAGCACGTGAGTTTTCCCCAAGCGGTGCCGCACGGGCGGCTGGTGATCGAGGAAGAAGCAGTTCGACCGCGCCGGTGGTTCGAGCAGGCGGTCGGCGCGGCGTTGTTCGGCTGTGCGCTGATTTCGATCCTGACGACGGTGGGGATCGTCGTGGTGCTGGTCGCGGAGGCGGCGCAGTTCTTTCGCGAAGTTTCGGTGTGGGAGTTTCTGACGGGCACGAAGTGGTCGCCGAAGCTGGGCCAGGAGTTCGGCATCCTGCCCCTCTTGTGCGGGACGCTGCTGGTGACGGCCGGCGCGGCGGTGATCGCCCTGCCCGTGGGGCTGCTGAGTGCGATCTATTTGAGCGAGTACGCCTCGCGGCCGGTACGCGAGGTAGTGAAGCCGATTCTGGAGGTGCTGGCCGGGATTCCGTCGGTAGTCTTCGGCTACCTGGCGATCGTTTTCGTGTCGCCATTGATTCGATTGATGTTTCCCTCCGTCGGGGTGTTCAACGCGGCCAGCGCGAGCATCGTGGTGGGTTTCATGGTGCTGCCGATGGTGATTTCGCTGAGCGAGGACATCCTGCGGTCGGTACCGCGGTCTTTGCGCGAGGCGGCATACGCCTTGGGCGCGACGAAGCTGGACGTGACGGTGAAAGTCGTCGTGCCGGCGGCCATCTCGGGGATCGTGGCGGCATTTCTGCTGGCCCTCTCGCGGGCGATCGGCGAGACGATGGCCGTGTCCCTGGCGGCGGGCAACACGCCGAAGATGACGCTTAACCCGGGGGACAGCGTGCAGACGATGGCGGCTTACATCGTGCAGGTGTGCCAGGGCGATACGCCGGCCGGCACGCTGGAGTATCGCACGATCTTCGCTGTGGGGCTGGCGCTGTTCGTGACGACGATGGTTTTGAACGTGCTCGCGCAGTGGTTCGTGAGCCGGGTGCGGGAGAAGTACGAATGAGCCAGCCTGAATCGAGCGCGTACCATCGCCGCCGCGGCCGGCTGTCGCAGGCGTTCGCCTTCGTTTGCATGGCGGCGACCGGGCTCAGCGTGCTCGTGCTGGTGGTGTTGATCTGGGAGATCCTGCGGCAGGGGCTGTCGTGGTTGGATTTCGAGTTCTTGATGAGTTTCCCGTCGCGATTTCCGGAGAAAGCGGGCATCGCGCCGGCGCTGGTGAGCAGCTTATGGCTGATCCTGCTGACCGCGCTGATTTCGGTTCCTGTGGGCGTGGGCGCCGCGGTCTACCTGGAGGAATATGCCCAGGCAAGCCGCTGGCGAAGCCTGGTGCAACTAAACATCGCCAACCTGGCGGGGGTGCCGTCGATTGTGTACGGCATCCTGGGGCTGGGACTGTTCGTGAGAGCGCTGGCGCTGGAGCGAAGCATCCTGGCCGGGGCGCTGACGCTCTCGCTGGTGGTGCTGCCGATCGTGATTCTGGCGGCGCAGGAATCGCTGCGGGCAGTGCCGGGGTCAATTCGGCACGCATCGTACGCGCTGGGAGCGACGCGGTGGCAGACGGTATGGTACCAGGTACTGCCGGCGGCGATGCCCGGGATCATGACGGGCGTGATCCTGGCGATCAGCCGCGCGTTGGGCGAGGCGGCGCCGCTGGTGGCCCTGGGGTCGGCGACATTCATCTCGTTCGTGCCCATCTCGCCCACCGACGAGTTCATCGCGTTGCCGGTGGCGATCTTCGATTGGGCAGCCCGCCCGCAAGCGGACTTCCATCATGTCGCGGCGGCGGCGATCGTGATTTTGCTTGCCGTATTGATCCTGCTAAATGCTACGGCGGTGTACGTGCGGTATAAGTACGGACAACGAATTCGATGGTAGGCGGTTGAGTGAGTAGGTGAGTAGGTGAGTTAGTGAGTCCCCGAGCTGCGACTTACTCACCTACTCACCGACTCACCTCATAATGAGTACAATACGATGAAAGAAAGCACAATCGACCGACCCTCTATGTCAGTTCGGCCATCCATCCACCGAGATCGACCGATGCGGACGGCCGACGAGATGGCGCACCGCGCGGCCAAGATCACGGTCGAGCATCTCAATTTTTTCTATGGTCCGAAGCAAGCGCTTTCGGAGGTGTCGCTGTCGATCCCGCAGAATTGCGTGACGGCCCTCATCGGGCCGTCGGGATGCGGGAAGAGCACGTTTCTTCGATGCCTCAATCGCATGAACGACATGATCGACGATACGCGGGTCGAGGGGCAGGTGCTGCTCGACGGGCGCGACATCCTCGGTTCGCGCGTCGACGTGGTGGAGCTGCGGAAGAGGGTGGGAATGGTGTTCCAGAAATCGAACCCGTTTCCAAAATCGATATTCGAGAACGTGGCCTACGGCCCGCGCGTGGCCGGCGTTCGGGGTAAGCCAGTGCTGTACGAGATTGTCGAAAACTCGCTCGTCCGGGCCGCGCTGTGGGAGGAAGTGAAGGATCGTTTGGACGATTCGGCGCTGCAACTTTCCGGCGGGCAGCAGCAGCGGCTGTGCATTGCCCGGGCGCTGGCCACCAACCCGGATGTGCTCTTGATGGACGAGCCCGCTTCGGCGCTCGACCCGGCTTCGACCTCGCGGATCGAGGATTTAATTTTCGAGCTGCGCGACCGTTACACAATCGTGATCGTCACGCATAATATGCAGCAGGCGGCCCGCGTTTCCGACCAAACGGCCTTCTTCTACCAGGGAGAGCTGATCGAGACGGGCTCGACCAACGAGCTGTTTACCAATCCGTCGAGGAAACAGACCGAAGATTACATTACAGGACGTTTTGGGTAGGAGGAAGTGGTGAGTAGGTGAGTAAGTGAATAGGTGAGTAAGTGACGATCGAATCGCGATCACCTACTCACGTACTCACGTACTCACGTACTCACCCGCCACAAATATGTCGAAGCATTTAGAACGAGACTTAGAAGCTCTTGAGCATGAGATCTTGGACCAGTCTTCACGCGTCGAGGAGATGATCTCGAAGGCCTGCCAGGCGCTTGTGGAGCGGCGTCCCGACACGGCCAACGAGGTGATCGCCAACGAGCTGGAGATCAACGTGCGGGAGGTGGAGATCGAGGAAGATTGCCTGAAGATTCTCGCGCTGCACCAACCGGTGGCGGTGGATTTGCGCCGCACGACGACCGTGCTCAAGATCAACAGCGAGCTGGAGCGGATTGCCGACCTGGCGGTGAACATCGCCGAGCGGACGATTTCGCTGGCCGAGCATCCGCAGTTTGAAATCCCTCCCAAGCTCGAGCAGATGTTCGTGCGGGCCTCGGAAATGGTGCACGAAGCGCTCGACGCATTCGTGGACCAGGACGTGGACACCGCTCGCGAGGTGTGCCGCCGCGACGACGAGGTGGATGCATACAACCGCCGGATAATTGACGATTTGTTGGGCACGATGCGCACGCGGTCGGATCTGGTCGAGGCGGCGCTGCACTTCTTTTCGGTGTGCCGCCACGTCGAGCGGATCGGCGACTGCGCCACCAACATCGCCGAGGACGTGATCTACCTGGTGGAAGGGGAGATTGCCCGGCATCATTTCGACAACCTGCATCCGGCCGTTTGACAGATTGCTCATGGGCAAGGCACAGATTTTAATCGTCGAAGACGATCGCTC
>CAZHIV010000020.1:0-3110 GCA_964532675.1 uncultured Planctomycetaceae bacterium | reverse complement strand
GGGGCGGTCGATCTTGTTCACGACGACGATCGGCACCAGTCCGCATTCCAGCGCCTTGGAGAGCACATAACGCGTCTGCGGCATTGGCCCTTCGGCGGCATCGACGAGCACGAGCGCCCCGTCGGCCATGCGCAAGACGCGTTCGACCTCGCCGCCGAAATCGGCGTGCCCCGGCGTGTCGATCAGGTTGATCTTCACGCCCTGGTAATGCAGCGCGATGTTCTTGGCCAGGATGGTGATCCCCCGCTCGCGCTCCAGGTCGTTGGAGTCCAGGATGCAATCGCCCACGAGCTGGCTGGCGCGAAACTCGCCGCTCTGGCGCAGCAGGCAATCGACCAGCGTGGTCTTGCCGTGGTCCACGTGGGCGATGATGGCGATATTGCGAACGTCGGCGCGGCGCGTGGTCGTCGCGCCGGCAGACTGACGGGCGGGAGTGGCTTGCATAGGGCGGGCTGGAAAGGTGTGGATAAAGACCCGTAATTGTACCACAACGCTCGCCCAACGGATACGCCGGCCCGTGGACTGAATTGCACGCCGCGCAGAGGGCCGATAGATTGGAGTTCCAGTCGGCGACGCCCACGGCTGCCCGGCGACTGGGAGTACGTGCACATCAACCGGCACGACGTGTGTGAAGGGCGGTCGCGCGACATTGCCAGTGTGACTAAGACGGTCTTAGACACACATGACGTGTCGACGTCACTGCTAGGCTGTTGAGGTCCCAGGAGAAAGGGCATCAGGAACCTTTTAGTAGACTCTGATGTCCCCGAGACAAGAAAAAGATTCCTGACACCTTTGTTGCGCCCCAACGAATAACAAGTTAGCCGCCTAAACAGGAACGCTACAATGCGCTACGTTACATACCTCGCGGTCGCAATTCTCGCGTTCGTCGCGGGATGTGGTGAAAATACACCACGATCTAATCCAAATGCGACACCCGCAGTTGAGTCTCCTTCCGCGACGACGCCATCTGAAACCACGTCGTCGCCGTCAAATCAATCCGATGCGCAGGCAATTCCAGACGACGTTACCTTTACCATCATCGACAAGAACGTCGTTCCCGGCGTCAAAAGAAGTCTCGACATTCGGCTGAATCGCAAAGTTTCCGAGGATGTGCTTCAAGCCATCGCTATGAAGCTAAAGAACTCCGATCCAAAAACCTACGACCAAACATTCATCGGCTATTATCTACCAGACATGCAAGTCAACGCGGGCTCTTGGGCAACCACCCATTTCAACCCCAATCTTGAAGTGCGGATACTCGGCCTCACAGCCGAACAGGAAGAAGCCCTCAAGCAACAACCGGCCGATCCGTCGCGCGAAATAATTGGTAGCTGGCTTGATGAAAGATCGTTTGGCGGAAGCAGAATCACCATATTCCAGAAAGACGGCAGTCTATTCATGGAAAACAAGTATAAGGATGGCAGCGCTGGAACAACCGAAATTGTGGAAACGCGTTCGCCAAATGGCCGCCGCTTTGACTACAAACCAGATCGCGGAAATGGCGAGTATTATCTGATTAACAGCAATGGTGAATTGCAGCAACTGGATCAAGAGGGTGCCTTCATGACCGCGAAGAAGGTCAACTGAACGGCGGCTAACAAATCGGTGAACCGGAGTTGGCTCGCCTTTCGGTTTTTCAGCGTCGTTTCCTTTGTTTAAGGTATTTGGTGTTTCAACGGTTTCTGATGTTGGTCCGCCAACCCGGTTACCTCTGGCGTTAGGCGGCTTGAGGTTCTTTACGCTGTAGGCGTTGCATACTGTAGCCCAGGGTTGTCCGCCTTGGCGGACTACCCTGGGTTAGGATGCCGTTCGGACGGTTACGCTGAAGGCGTTACACAATGGCGACTGGCCGTGCTTTGTGTAACGCTTTCAGCGTAATGCGATCTGTCGAGGCGGTTACCCAGGGTAGGCCGCTGCGCGGCCAACCCTGGGCTGAGGGGTGTAACCGCGTTGCGGTATAGCACCCGATGACCAGCGACCTAATGTTGGTCGAGGGCGTGGCGTCGAGAACCACGAAACAGGATGCCCTGCCGACGGCGCTGCGGGTATTCTCGCAACGCTTCGGCGCCGAGCGCCGGTACGCTAGCCGACATACTTCATTGGCCGCCGATCGCCGGGCCGGCTTTTTCATCGGCCTGGTTGAGCCGCTCCTGCCAGCCGACGGGCTGGGTCCAGGCCTGTTGGTGCTGGCCGTCGAAGGATGGGTCGTGGTGCGGCTTGCTGGAGGTGACGACCGCCCGGACGTAAAGCTCCTCGCCCGTGAGCTGGTACGACGGCGAGGGCCCGCTGGCTGTCGCCAGCACGCGGCCGACCTCCTGCGAGTACTTGCGGCTGGTGCGGATCGGTTGGCCATCGGCGCCCGCGCGCGGCTCGGAAGCTGGGTCGTAGCCGATCGCGGTGCCGATGAACTGGGTCGTATACTCGGCGCCCTCCTGCGGCTCGATCTCGAGCTGCAGCCGCTTCGTTTCGGCATCGTAGCGGACATCGCGAAGCGTGACGCCGCTGGAGGCGTAGAAATCGCCGGCCTTGATGGCCTCGATGAGCGTTTCGGCCTCGAGCTTGGCGGCGCGGACCCAGATCCAGCCGCGGCCGGGGCGGCTGCCGCGGTCGCCGTAGTGGTGATTGTGGCTGTCGTCGGTCGCCAGGCCGTAGAGGGGCGGCGCGCCGAGCTGGCCGAGGCGGATCGTATTGGCGATGTCCCAGATCCGCTCGACGCTGGGATGGTGCTCGTCGCCCAAGTGATTCACGCCCGGATGGCCGTTGTAGACTTCGACGAACCGCTCGCGAAGGACCGTGGCCAGGTCCTCGGCGGTGATCGCGTAGCCAAAGTTCGGATGATTCAAGTGGACGAGGATTTCGCGGCCGGTCCGCTTGGCCTGCTCTTCGGCGGCGCGCAGGTTGTTGTCGATCGCCTCGGCGACGGTGCGGCCGCCAAGCGGTCGGATCAGCTCTTCCAGGTTGGTCGCATTGAGATGGACGGGGACGCCCTCGGCGCGGTCGCTGATCTCCTCCCCTTGAATCATGAGGAACGAGCCGGGCTCTTCGACAAGCTGGCGAAATCTGTCGAGCGGCTGGAGGCGGACTTCGTAGTCGGGCGTGCCGGGCGTGCC
>CAZHIV010000019.1:0-13926 GCA_964532675.1 uncultured Planctomycetaceae bacterium | reverse complement strand
AATGGCCTCGATCTCGCCGTCGGTCCGCTCGAACAAGTTGTTTTCGATGGTCGTGAACGAATTGCTCAGCGACTGGCTGCTATCACCGATGCGAATGGTTTCGAAGCCGTTGGGATCGCTGGGATTCACCGGCAGCGGCCGATCGGCGAAGTAGTTGGCGTCGATCTGATGGTAGTCGGCGCTCGCGTCGTTCCGCCAAACGACGACCGTCACCCCCGAGTGGTTCTGGCCGCTGAAATAGTTGTGGTCAACTCGATTGTTCTGGCCGTATAGTGAAACCCAGTGGTAACGGGTGTTCACGTTCGCGGGATTGTATTCGATGATCGCGGTGTTCGTGAGGCGAGAGTTTGTCGCCTGACCGCGCGATCCGCGAAACTCGACAATATGATCATCCGCGCCCAGCGCACCCCCTTCGAACTTCAGCCCGTCGACCACCAGCCAATCGCCGCTGATGTTGATCTTCGAGTTGCCGTTGAGGAGGACCTGCCCCGGCGTCTGGGCGCGGAGTGTGATCGGGGCAATGGACGTGCCATTGCCCGCAAACTGGATTCGCTGATTCGTCCACGTGCCGTCAGTCATTGTCAGAATATCACCCGGCTGGGCCGACTGCATGACGCTCGCGATCTGGGACGCGGAGGATACGAAATACTCCGTCCCCAATGCACCTCCACCGCCAACCAGGATCGCTAGTAACGCGCTAGCAATCGGCAGTCGCCGGAGGGCGCGTAGGATAGCGACCAGTACCATGTGCGCCGGCTCAGTTAACAGCGTTTGTATGAATCTTGGCGGGGCCACCATCCGACATCAGCTCGATCACCAAGAAATCTGTCGCCTCGGTAAGATCGAACGTGATACCGGATGTGCGGAAATTGGCGTACTTGATCGGCGCGTGCCAGCGGACTTTGCTTTGGTTAATATCGCTTGCTGAAACTTGCACACGATGGATGCCTGGCACGGCACCATCTTCGCCGTCGTAACAGGTAAGCACAAACCGGCCGCTTTCGTCAATTCTGCCGGACGACGGCCGGGCGCCGTCGGGAACGAATTTTACATCCCCGACTGTCAGCGGTTTGCCGTCAATAAGAACTTGCCCCGACACCGGCACGCGCGTCGGCCGACCGTCATTGCATCCGCCTGCGAGAATCAGTCCCACGACGCCGATAATGGCGGCCACGGACGCACTAAATCGGCGCTTCAAGGGGTACGTTTCTATCGATTCCATATGTGCAGCCATCTCTGGGGGCCATCACCGCGCTGGACGTTACAGCATCGCAAATTCTTCGACGTCACGGACAACCATTCGGCTTGCTGGCTACACGGGTACAATAAGCGCAATCTCTTATGAAAGCCTCTTCGGGAGTGCCAGAAATCGTCGCGAAGTTTTGATATATATCCAAGTCAATCCCCTCCTCCACGTATTCAACATGGCCGTCTGCGAACAGGAATTGCGCGCCGCCGGGGTGGTTGCTGGCAAATGCGCCGTTGGGGCACGCGGCGGGGTCGTCACCCACGCCCTGGCGACAATCGACGCCTGGCGGGGTATTGATAGCGGCCTCGGTGACACGCAAACTATCCAGGTAGCGGTACGCGTAAGTCCACATGCTGGAACTATCGAGCGTATGCCCTTCGACGATTTCCCCGACGGAGAAAGTCTTGCTCGTGCCATCGGTGATTTCACGTTCTTCGTTGGACTTCCAATAAAGATGAAGGCCGGAGTTGTGATGCTTCGTCAAACAGGCACTTTGTACATCGTACGTCAGCGGCCCGCGGTCCCCGAGGCAAAAAGCATACGTGCCGGTGGCGGGGATGGTTGATCGATTCTGTTCCGCCGGGTCCGCGGTCTGGGCAAGTGTTGTGCTTGACGGACAGACATAAAACTCCGGCCGCATGCCCATGGCCGCCTCCTTCCGCGGCGTGCGCCAAAGGCTGCCGGGGGAGAGGCCGCTGTGCCAAATGCCCTCGCCATGATCAATATCGAATTCGTCGTACAGCTCCTGGTGCTCCAGAAATGGCAGCAGGAACACAAAGCCGCTTGCGCCGTTTCGTTCATAGGATTTGAAGCCGCTGGCCCGCGGACCAGTCGGCCGACCGACCCTCGTCACATCCTTTGAGTTCGTTGAGTCCGGCCCGGGACGCGCCCGCACAAATCTCCCGTAGGCACTTTCGTAGTTCAGCGACGCAGTTCCAATCTGCTTCAAATTGTTTGTACACGAGGCGCGGCGGGCGGCCTCACGCGCCGCCTGAATCGCCGGCAACAGGAGGGCCACCAGAATTCCGATGATCGCGATGACGACCAACAGCTCCACCAACGTGAAACCGCGACTCTGGCGCTCACAGCCGGCTACATGCTCCGTCATTCGCTTGTGAATGCGCATTGCCTTTTGCTTCCTCGCGGAGAACGACGAACCTTCAACTCATTGATTGCAGCGTCCCCGCCGCGTAGCGATCACGAAGCTAGTGCAAAGCAGCGCCAAAATCATGGACGTTGGCTCGGGAATGGGTGTAAACTCGATTCTGATGTTCGAGAAGTCGATCCCGTTGTCGGGAGAATTGGGAGTGCTCGATGAGCCAAACAGGTTTGAATTGGCCCAGAATGCGAGCATGCCGACGTCGGTTGAGTCGATAGTGTCCGTCACCGTGTGAGTCGCGGCTCCCAGCGTGCCCGTAAGTTGCATCTCGGTTGCGTTGAGCCGCGTGATGGTAAATGAACCTGTGTACGTCGTGTTTGGCGCGAACGCATACACACCGTCGGGTCCGGTAGGAGAGAGCTGGGTGAACGCGGCAGTTGTCCCCATCAAGCGACCGGTAGGATTGACTGTTCCTGAATCATGCTTGCGGAAACTAAGGTCTTCAGAGCCGGTGCCGACGTCCATGTCCAGCATGTAGCCGGGCAAACCGGCGGTTCCGGGTCCCCCAGCGCCGGTGCCCCAACCGTAAAGTGCGCTTGGCGAGCCCGAGGACGACGAAATGTTGGCATCCAAACCGGCACGACCCAGCGTGTCGAAGAGCCCAACTCGAAACCCGCCCGTGCCGCCCGAGCCGACCGTGGGCGGAGTCGTAAATGTGTAAGTCGCATTCAGGCTGTCACCGACGTTGGCCAATGTTTGAGTCGGAAATACAGTGTGAATCCCGCGACCTGACGTTCCCGTGACTAATCCTAGCGATCCGACTGAAACCTCAATCCCACTGGACGCACTCGACGTCCACCAATTGGTATCCAAGGGATCTGGGCCATTGTCGCGTCCGCCGTCGGCCCAACTGTCGTCGACGATCACCGCGGCCTGAGCCATCGGCGCCGCCGCCAGCGATGCGGCGATCACGACGCAGCAAGCCGCCCAACTCCCTCTCGCACGTTTGGAACTGTGGCAATTCATTAGACTTTCTCCCAAAAGGTGTCCTTGCTCGAACCCAACCGCGTCGAATCTGTTTGTCTCTTCTATCCCTGTCTCTGTGCGAAGCCTCATGCCCGTGCTGCGCTCGACTCCTAGCCGTTGCGCCGTCGCGTGCCAGTAATCAGCCATCCGCCAATCAGCAATAGAGCCAGGCTGGCCGGCTCGGGTACCGCGCCCGTTGAGGCCAACGCACCACTCCCAGAGCCTAAGGATGCGCCGAAATTCTGACGCCACAGGTTGTAGCCGTCCGTCGTGCCGTCGGTCTTCCGCCAGACGACATAGTCGGCCGCGTCGACGCTGCCATCGTTGTTGAAGTCGCCGTCGAGCCCCTCGTTGCTGCCGAAGATTTCGACCATGAAGTTGTCGATCACGTAGTCGAAGTCGCCCGACGCGTTTCGGAATGCGACATAGTCATAAGAGAACGCAGGCGGGCCAATGACGTTGTAGCCGGTGTCGGTGGTCTTGATCTCGTCGCGGAGGATCTCGACGTTATCGATAAACGATGCGACCTGGATCAACCCGTCCGCCAGACGAATGATCTCCATCGACAATTTGTGTGGAACAAACGTGTCCGAGATGATTCCACCGTCTCCGTCGTTTGGCGGCAGCGCCACCGTGCCCGTGTCGCCGCCGGCACCAGGGGTATTGCTTACCCCGCTGCCTTCGAAGATGCGGCCGTTGTTCGCCGTCCCATTGATGTTGGCCAAGTTGTATTCCCAGTTAATTCGCGAGTCGAACGGCGAGGCGAGCCCTCCAAAAGGGATTCGGGAATAAATGCCCTTATCACCCTCCGCGCCCGGCTGGGAAGCATACCAATTGCCGTCATCCCGACCCCACACTACGCTCGCGCCGCCCTCGCCGAAGTTGGCGCTGGAGCCCAATTCGTTGTCGGTGTCCTCGAACACCCCCCAGCGGAGCTCATTAAAGTCTGGATCGGGGTCTGTTGGATTGCTGGATTCACGCCAAATCCGAAAGTCGACCGAAACAACCACCTTGTCTCCCGCAATGGGCCCGACGTCGATCGACTGCCCGAATCGGCCCATGAATGAGCTTCCATTGCCTCGCGAGTCGACGCCCAGGGCCAACCCGTGATTGTGGATCTCCGACGCTGTCTCGCTACCAATTGGAACATCGTCGTCGATGATCTTGAGGTCAGATTTTGGGATATTCGCCGCGGTATCGAAGCTGCGTATTCCCGACCACACAATTCCGATATCGTTGGGGTCTTCTGCCTCCGTGAGATCGGTGTCGTAAGAAGTGATTGCACCGTCGTTGTTGCGGTCTGCATCGCCGAAGCCGTCGAAAATCACGACGACCGCCCGTGTCGGCTCTTGGGAAAGCATCACGAACGTCGCCGTCGCGACGCAAATCAATAGCGTTTGACTGAGGGCCCGCCGTGTTGTCTGAGCGCCTATCATTGAGTTCGACCTCCGCCTCGCGAGTGCAGATCTAGTGAAGATTAGAGGGCAAAGAAAAGGTCCCGGAACGTCTACAATCCCCGATCCGGTCGCCGCCTCCACCCATGCCCATCCGCCCCCAGGATGAGCAGCCACGTACCAGTACGGCACGCGGCCAATTTCATCCTAGCCGCATTTTTCGTAATCGATATCCTATTTTTCGGATTCTTATTCCGAGTTTTCGACAGCGTTCCGTCTGATCGAATGGGATGAAGATGTCTGGGGTAGGGGCTTCGATGCCCCGGAACGGCTACGGTCTTGGGGCGTCGCCGACGGTGCCGCAACCTGCTATCCCCCGGCTGCCAAATGTCCTAAACCCGGAACTGTTTCCGATAAGCGGTCGCGGTAACTTTTTCGATCAGCCGGAAAACTTCGCAGAAATACTTGGGTTCGGAGAATCCGGATCGGATGGCGATGGTACCGATCGGCAACTCGGTTTCCTGCAGCAGCAACTTGGCCCGTTGAAGGCGGGCGCGAGTTATCTCGGCCTTGATCGTCCGGCCTAAGGCGGCCTTAATCCGCCGCTCAAGCGTACTGGGGGAGCGTCGGGCGTTGGCAACTACGTCGCTAACGCGGATCCCGTCGGCTGCCCGTTCGCGGATAAACCGCAGCGCTTCGGCCACGTCCTGGTCGTCGATCGAGAGCAGGTCGGTCGACTGCCGCGGTACGACGCCACGCGGCGGGCCAAGCATGACGGGTTCCGTGGGGCGGGGCTCGCCTTTCATCAGGCGCATCAATAGCGCCGCGGCCTCGTAGCCGATGCGGCTAGGGTTCACGTCGATGCTCGTCAGCGGCGGCGTGCAGAGATTGCACAAATGCGAGTCGTTGTCGACGCCGATGACCGCCACCTCGTCCGGCACGCGCAGCCCTGCCCGCCGGCACGCATCGAGCGTTTGATGCCCTCGATCGTCGTGGCACGTCATTACGCCGACTGGTTTGCGCAATGCCTTTAGCCAGCGCGAAACCTGCTGCTGTTCGGCTTCCCACGACGCGCGTCCCCGGCCTCGCCGACCACCCACAAACACATCGCAATGTTTCCCGGCGAGCTTGACCGCCTCCACGAACATGTCGCAACGCCGATCCTGGTTGGGGTTCTCACCGCGCGGCGTACTGCAAAAAGCGAAGTTTTGTAACCCGCAGGCCTGGAGATGCTCGAAGCCGAGCTGACAAATGGGCCGGGTATCCAAGCCCACGAAGGGAATCGGCAAGTCCTCCAGGGCGCCGCGGACATCCACCGCCGGCAGCCCGGTGGCGAGGATCGCGTCGGCCGTGCGGCGGTCGTCGATACGAGCCAGAATGCCATCGCCGCGCCAGTCCTTGAGCCAGGCGGGTAACAGCTCATTCAAGCCATGCGGCTCGAAATAGATCGACCACGGACCGTGCTCTTGGTGGTACCGCGAAACACCGCGAAGCAGCCCACGCCCATATTCGCGCGACGTCTCGATGAATAACGCGATGTGAGGCAGCCGGCGCATAACGGGGCAAATTCGCGAGTACAGTGACGGAAATTCGGTATCAAATTCGAAATTTTCGGATTGTATTTTGATGATAATCAGTTTGGATGAATAGTCTACTCCCTGACCCCGATTCGGCGGCATCGGCTGCGTTCGCGGCGAAGAAGGATCCTTGATGGGCGGTGAAGCAACTCGACTCGAAGCGAATCGAAGGCAGATTCGGGATGCTAAGGCATGCGGCATCGTGCCGACCCTGGCGACCTTCGTGCGGTTGTCGGGCCCCGGATGGTTACACAGCGCCTTGACGCTTGGCGCCGGTTCGCTGGGCAGTAGTCTCTACCTCGGGATCCTGGGCGGCGTGAGTCTGCTGTGGCTACAGCCGTTTGCGATGATCCTGGGCGTGATCATGCTCAGCGCGCTAAGTTACGTAACTCTCTCAACGGGGATGCCGCCGTTCCGCGCGATCAACGAGTACGTGAATCCCGTGTTGGGGTGGTCATGGATTGCCGCCGTCCTGATGGCCAACGTGGTTTGGTCGCTGCCACAATACGCACTCTGTTTCGCTGTCGTGGAACAAAACCTGGCGCCGCAGATTTTTATGGGCGGCAATTGGCTCGGCTCTGGCGCAGGCGGCGGCGATGCGGGAAAGTACGTCGTGTCCGTGGCAATCCTCATTCTGTGCACCGCTGTGACGTGGAGCTACGGCAGCGGCAGCATCGGCATTCGCATCTACGAATTCTTGCTGAAGATCGTCGTGGCGGCGATCGTGCTCTGCTTTATGGGGGTGGTCGTGCGAATGTCCGTGACCGAGGACGCCATCGATTGGTACCGAGTCGCGCAAGGCTTTCTCCCCGACGTGCGGCAATTGTTCGATCCGGCGGCGACGTTTGACCCGCTATTGAATCAAATTTCCAATGTCGCGGCGCAGGCTTACTGGGCAGGGCTCATCGTGAGTGAACAACGAGACGTCATGATCAGCGCCGGCGCCGCAGCGGTCGGAATCAACATGACGTACATGCTCCCCTGCTTGCTATTGAGCCGGGGCTGGGACCGGGATTTTCGCGGATTAACGATCTTCGATCTTGCTACGGCCATGTTCGTTCCGTTCGTGCTCGCGACAGGTTGCGTCGTGATTGCGGCGGCACAGCAGTTCCATACCAAGCCGGCGGCCGGTTTCGATTTCAGCGGCCCTTCGGTGGTCGTGCCGGACCACTTTGTGAGCGAGTATTCGTCGCTCCTCGCGGAGCGCGACAAGGCGCTTGCCAACGCGGGCGCGGCGGTCGAGCCGGCGAGCGTTGCCGAAAAGCGGATGGCGGCCGTCCTGGTCCGCCGCGACGCCTTAGACCTCTCCCATTCGCTCAATCAGCTTTTTTCCAGCCGAGACGGCAACGGCAGCCGGCTGTTCTCGAATCTTGCCTTCGGTATCGGTGCTGCCGGCATGGCGCTGTCGTCGATCTCGTTGATGATGTTGATCTCGGGTTTCGTCGTTTGCGACATCATGCGCGTGCCGGCGAAGGGCTGGACCTTTCGATTGGGTTGCTTGGTCCCCTCCTTCTGCGCGTTCTGGCCCATGTTCTGGCAAGGCGACACACGGGCCTGGTTGACGATCGTGGCGGGCGTGTTCGGTGCGATGCTATTGCCGATCGCTTACGTTTCATTTTTCGTCCTGATGAATCGACGCACGCTGATGGGCCGGGAAATGCCGAGCGGTTGGCGCCGTGTGAGCGTTAATGGATTGATGCTAATCGCCGTCGTGGCTGCCTCTGCTGCTGGCGTTTCCGCGATCTGGAAGAAAGCTGGACCAATCGGTATTTCGCTGGCGGCCGCGTTTATCGGGCTCGTACTGGCCATGCAACTGACCAGACGACATCGCCGCACCGTCGAAGACGGCTGAGCATTGCCTTCTTGCACCCAACCTGGGAGATAACCCATGACGAAAAACCAAACGCTGATTGATCGGCGGCAGTTCACCATCGCGGCGGCAGCCGCCGCCTCGACATTCGCGCTGCCGCTACGAGCCACAGCCAGTCCGACAGGCCGTTATAAACTCTGCGCGTTCATCAAGTTTTTGCAGGCCCTCGATTATGAAGAATTGTCGGAAAAGATCGCCGAAGCGGGATTCGACGGCGTCGAGCCGACCTGCCGCCACAAGGACGGCTATATCGATCCTAAGCGCGCCACCGATGAGTTGCCTCGTTTCAACGAAGCGCTCAAGAAACGCAACTTGGAAATAAGCATCCTGACAACGGATGTCTTGCGTGCCGATGAGCCGCATGTCGAATCGATGCTACGCACGGCGGCAGGGCTGGGAATCAGGCGTTATCGCCTGGGTTTCTACCGTTACGATCTTAAACGGCCCATTCTGCGGCAGCTTGCCGAGTTACAGCCGGTGGTTCGAGATATCGCCGCCATGAATCGCGAATTGAACATTGCAGCGGTGTACCAGAATCATGCCGGGGCAGACTTCATGGGTGCGACTATTTGGGACTTGCACAGTTTGATTAAGGAGTATCCGGTCGAGCAAATCGGTTGTGTTTTCGATATTCGTCATGCCGCAGTGGAAGGTGGCGAAGCGTGGCCGGCTTATCTCAACCTGATGACGCCGCATCTCGGTGCGGTGTCTGTAAAGGACTATCGCTGGGACGGCGCGAAGTCGCAGCACGTTCCACTGGGCGACGGCCGAGTTAGCCCGCGCTTTTTCCGGATGCTGCGGAAGACAGATTTCCGCGGCCCCGTCTCGCTCCACGTCGAGTACCTGCCCAAAGCCGATGCGCAGGCAAACCTTAAAGCGCTGGTGCGCGATGCTGCCAAACTGCGTGAGTGGTTGGACACTTGAATCCCTGCTGCATTTGTTTACCGGGCGGATTAAAAGGAAACGCAGGCACTAACGCGCAATCCTGCCACTCCTGCAGCGAGTTGTCGACGCGACTAACGCTGTTCATAAGCTTCACGTCGAACTTCATTATCTGTCGTGTGCCGATGTGACGGGGCGGCTACCAGATCCGCGCCACGACTAAGGAGCGGCAGGTCGGCAGCCGTCTCCTCTCGGCCTGCACAACCGGTCAATTCCATGCAGGCGGACCCCATCAATTTAAGCCTGTTCGCCCTCCACGGCTTGGGACGTCGAAAGCAGGCCCAATTGTCGGTTTCGGCGGGCGGCAAAAAAACTTGGGCTTTGCAGTTAAGGGACGGCCGGGAATGCGGTTTTCTACTTAGGCACGATCTATTCCCGTCAGGAGATCACCATCATGTTTCGAGAGCAATTACGAACCGGGGTGCAACACGTCGGCTTGGCCCTTCGCGACCCGGAGGAGTTTGCCGTCCACTGGAACGAGGGAAAGCGCAACTATCCCTGGCCCGTATGGGCCGCTTTGTTGGCCACGGCGATTGTCGGAACCACCACATACGGCATGACCATGGGGCTCTTGGGTGGGGCCGATGACGTGCTCTACAAAGGCCTCGTTTGCACGCTCGCTGCTGGGCTGGCCTGGGCCATCCCGTTACCCGCGCTGTACATCCTCAACAGCCTTTCCGGCTCCCGGCTACCGGCCAGCAGCACGCTGCTCGCCGCGCTGGTGACCGTGAGCTGGGGCGGGTTGGCGATGATCGCCTCCATTCCGATCAATTGGTTTTTCACCGCCACGGTGCCGCACGCCACGTTCGTCCTGTTTGTAAACCTGATTGTTTTCACCGGCGTGGGTGTTTCAATGGTCGATGTATTTCGTCGCGTGATGCAGAAGCTGGAGCCGCAGCGCCAATTCGCGCCCGTTTGGTGGCTGCTGCTCGTGGGCGTCATCGGCAGCGAGCTGTTTTATTGTTTCGGCCTGTTCCAATTTGCGTAGCGACCTTGGCTGTGCGCCTTGAAAATCAAACCTCCAGCAAAACACAACCATCTCGAAAGGTTACTGCCATGTACGACGACATCCTTAGTTCAGACGAGCTGACCATCGTCAGCGGCACGGCGACTCAAGAACGCGCGTTCCCGGCGGCGGAAGTTAACAAGAACCGACAGGTACTAGTGGACGACGCCGATCGGGCCGACCCGCGTGACCTGACAATCCCGGCACTTGTCGAGCTGCTGCTTAAAGACCGCTGGCGATTGTATCGAGTCCTTCGCATCCGAACGGCTCCGGCGATTCTTCTACCGCGGCTGCTGGCCATCGCGCTGGCCGGCTTCGTGCTGTTCGGCGTTACGATGTCGCTCGTTTTAGCGGCAGCCGGCCGATGGCCGTCGCTGACAGCCATTGCCACCTGGATCGCAGCGCCTTCCGGCGCGCCACTGTCGTTCACCCCCATTGACTCCGCTTGGCCAGGACTTGCCCCCTGGATCAGCGGCGAGGCGCTCGCACTTAGCGGCGCCTATGCGTTCGGCCTCGTCGCGGCGAGCGGCGTTGCGCTTCCCAGCCTCTATTTTTACTGCCTGCTGGCCGGCGTGCGGATGACGATCTTGGAAGTCGTCGTACACGCTGTCAAGTCGAAGGCCATTAGCGCGGTGGCGCTGGTTGGCATTCTGCCGATTTACGTCGCACTCGCGATTGGCGTCGTGATCTTTGGCGTGCAGGGATTCTATCTTACGGCGACGTTGCTGCTGGGATTGGTGCTGCCATTTATTGCCGGGCTCTGGGGCACCGTTTCGCTGTATCAAGGCTTTTCGGAGCTATGCGACACCATGCCGCCGGAACGTGCAGCGCGGCGCGGCTGCTTCCTCCGTCGCCTGGTCCTTTCCTGGTCGGCCTGCTATTCGGCCATCATGCCCGTAATGATCTATTCGCTGTGGGAAGTGTTTTCACGGATGTAGAAACGATTAATCGGCTTACGCTCGAACGCAAATCTAAGCAACCGCTCTTTAGTAACACTGGAGAACAACTATGGGACTAGTCAATCGAATGCGCGGCCTTCTAACGGCCAATTTGAACGATTTGATTGAACAGTGCGAGAATCCGGAAAGGATGCTTCGACAAGCCGTGCGCGACATGGAGGCCTCACTCGGCCAACTTATGGACAGCGCCGCGCGCGCCATCGCGCACCATAAGCTGCTCAGCCGCCAATTGAATGGCGAGCAGCAGGCGATGGCACGGCGAATGAAAATGGCCGAAGCCGCCGTGGCACGAAGCGACGACGACGCGGCCCGCAGAGAGTTGGTGCGGAAGGTCGAGCACGAACGCCTGGCGGATGCTTTGTCGCGACAACTGGCGTCGGCCGACGCGCTGCGCGATCGCTTGCGCAATCAGGTTGCCACCATGCGGATCAAGCTGGCGGAGGCTCGTCGCAAGCTCGTGGAAATTACAGCCCGCAGCCAGGCTGCCGCCGCACAGCGAAAGTTCATCGACAACTTACCGAACGATGCTTGTGCGGGCACCGTATGGTCGAACTTTGAATCGATGTGCGCCCGCGTCGAACAGTCGGAGGCCGAAACCGAAGCGCTGCTGGAACTGCTTGGCGAGCCCGAGACGAGCGAGCCCTTAGACACCGAAATCGAGGCGGAACTGCGCGCCTTGAAGGAGACGGCGAGCCATGCTGCTACTTGAAACGGCGATCTTTTACTTATTGCTGGGAGTAGGTGTCGCCGTGGCGGTGTACATTCGCGGCACAGGCTGCTCCCGCTGGGACACGGCATTCCAACTGATCGCGGCCTGTTTGTTCTGGCCTCTATTCGTGCCCACGCTGCTTTCAACCGAGCAGGCGGGGCCAGCCGCCGAAGCCGCCAACAGCGAGCCGGAGCCGATGGATCGGGACGCCCTCTCCGCCGCGATCGCGCAAGTGGAAACGGAGCTCGATGCGGCTCTGCAGGGACTCGATGGCTGGGCGGAAGATGTCCTCAGTAGAGAACAGCACCGGCTCGAAGAACTGCGAACCGCATGGAAGCTGCAAGCCGATCGGATCCGCCAGCTCGACCGGCTGTTGAGTCAACCGGCCTCGCGCACCGATTCGCTGGCTGACGTGGCCGCCGACGTCGACCGCGCTCGGCAGAGCGAACAAGTGCGGCGGGAGAACATTCGCCAGCTCGTCGCACTTCGCAACCAGATGCACGCCGACCTGATCGGCACGTTGGCGTGGGTGCGCGAATTGGTGACGATGATCCACCTTGCGAAGTTTAGCGGTGCACCGGCTGCGCGGGCCGAAGAGCTCGTCGCCCAAATTGCCGCCGCCGTGCAGGGGCTGTCGGAAGTGAGCGCATGGCGCGAGCAGGAGGAAGTCGCGCCCGCCGCCGGTTGACGATGACCGGAAGAATCAGTGGCTAGCGCGAACTTGCCGGTAATACTTCCAGCCCGGCAGGAAGAAACACAACCCGGAGATGATGCCGTACAGCGTGAGCCCAAAGTTTGGAACGACGGTCTGTTCTTGGAGCCAGGCCATGACCAGACCGGTGAGACACAACACGGCGGCATGAATGTAAAACACGCCCGACAGCATTGCCGCCTTGACCAGGAAGACGGCGCCGCCAACCGGGCCCAGCATTGGCGAGAGCGTCAGCACAGGCAAATCAAGCTGGTACTCGATCAGGTACATGAACGTGTCGATGATCATGCTCGCGGCCCACACGTGGGCGATCTGGCGTTCGACGAACGTGATCGGTCCGCTGCGGCGGCGCAAGTTCCAGAAGATCGCAGCCCAGGTCCCCAAGCCGACCGTCCATAACGCCAGGTAGGGCCAGCGAGCCTCGACGCCGTTGAGTTGAAAAACGTTCGTTGTCCCGCAGAGGATTACCAGCACCGCCGCGTGCAGTATCCACAGCAGGCCCCAGTTTTCCAGCACGCCGATGTGATGCGTTTCGCGAAATGCGCGGGTGAGAACCTGCGTGAATCGCGAAGATCGTGCGGACACCGGCTCGTCGGCCAGATATGCCTCCAGGTCGTCGGCCAAGTCCTCCGCTGTCGCGTACCGTAGCTCGGCTGGCTTCTGCAGGCACTTCAGCGCGATCATTTCCAGGTCGCGGTCGACGCGTGGGTTCAGCAGCTGCGGCGAGATTGGTTCCTGCTCCAGTACCATGAGCACGGTGTCAACTGGCGAAGCGGCCTGGAACGGCGGCCGCCCGGTAAGCATCGCGTAGAGGATTGCGCCGAGACTATAAATATCCGTGCTCGGACCGATCACGCCGCGATTGCCGGCCGCCTGCTCGGGGCTCATATATCCCGGAGTTCCAACAATAGCGCCGGTCTGCGTGAGCGCGCTGAGCGGCTGAGTACGCAAGTCATCTGCCGTCTCGGGAAGCAGTCGCTTCGCGAGGCCGAAGTCGCTCACATAGGGCCGGCCTTCGGCATCGATGAGAATGTTCGACGGCTTGAGATCTCGATGCAAAACGCCCTGCTGATGCGCTTTGGCAATCGCTCGCACCACCGGGGACAACAACCGTGCCGCTTCGCGCCCGGGCAACGGACCGTCAGCCAAACGCTGCGCGAGCGTCACGCCGCGGACGTACCTCATCGTAAAGAACGGCAGGCCGTTATGCTGGCCCACTTCATACACGGGCACGATATGCGGGTGGTTCAGCCGGGCCGCCGTCTCGGCTTCGCCGCGAAAGCGGGCCAGGTCGACACGCGCGGCTGCGGAGCCGCCGAGAACAATCTTCAACGCGACGACCCGGTCGAGGCTTCGTTGCCGCGCGCGATAGACGACGCCCAT
>CAZHIV010000018.1:0-3897 GCA_964532675.1 uncultured Planctomycetaceae bacterium | reverse complement strand
TTCGTTCTTGCGATCGGCCTCCCAAATATCGTCCACGTGGACGACGGCCAGCATGACGCCCTCGGCATCGCGGAGGGCGACTTTGTCGCCCGCCTTGAGCTTCTCGGCGAACTCTTTCGAGACATCGAGCGTGATGGGCATCGGCCAGAGCGTGCCATTGGCGAGGCGCATCTTGCTGCAGACCGATTCGTAATCGGCCTTGCCGAGAAAGCCGGTGAGCGGCGAGAAGCCGCCATTGCACAGGAGCTCGAGGTCGCAAATCTGCCGCGGCGTGAGGTCCCAGGAGGGCCAGTCGCGCGATTGCTCCTTGATTTGCGCGGCGCGCTCGGGGGAGACGGTCAAATCGACTAACGTGTCCCCATGCGGGGCAATGAGATGGCTGGTCACGGTGGTAGCTCGCTTCGGTTGCAGGATTTCCGCGGGTGGACGGACCGGATAACAGGGTAAACCGGCCACTATAGAGGAAACGTTTGTTTCGCTCAATGTCAGGCAGTTAGTAGAACCGGTTTCATAACTAGTGGCACCGGCTGCTAGCCGGTGCGGAGAACTGCAAAACTGCGACACAGGCCAGCGGCCTGTGCCACTGAGCCGCAAGCAGCGATGGTTTTCTCTTGCGGAGCGAGAGGGCAGACTTTTCACGCCGCGTGCGTGCGGCCGCGCTTCGCGACCAGGCCGAGGATGCCGGCGGCCAGGATCGCGATGCCGGCGTAGCGCAGGATCGTGGCGATGCGAGCGGGGCGGGCGCGGGCGGCGTCGAGCTCGGCGCGGAGCTCGGCGTATTTCAATTCGGCGTCGGCCAGGTTTTCGTGCAGGGCGCGCGTCTGGTTCTCCGGCTCGGTGGCGGCCGTTTGCATGGAGAGCCGGTGCAGCTCCGCCGAGGCGGACTGGTAGGCCAGCGCTTTTTCATCGGTCCAGCCGCGGCGGCCGGTGGCAACCTTCGGCCAGACGACCGACAGCGCGATCAGCACCAGGCCCACGAGCGTGAGCGCCATTGCCGCCATATCTCGCGGGGATACCTTTGTCACCGAATCAGTCGTCGGCATCGGCCATCACCGCTTCGTCCCGAATGTCGACCAGATAGGCCATCGTAAACGGATCGACGCTATCGGAGAGGAACGTCACGTGCCCGTCGAGATAGGCGATGTTGACGCCGTCCCTATGGTTACTGCGCGGGGCGGCGGAAATCCACCCGAATAGCCCTAAAGAGTATTTCCATCTGCCACACGGCATGCCTTCGAGTTGGGCTTCCCCCAGCGCGCCGTCTCCGCCGGGGCAGCGCACAAGTATGTCGGCATTAGGGCCGAGGGTATTGGGCAGTTGAGATTGATAGGCAAATTTGGCCTGGGGCCAAAATGGATTTAGTTTTCCGCCGGCCATTTCCGTGTCGTGGTGCATGTCGAGCGCCAAGAGGCTGCCGGCGTTCCACGGCAAGGCCCACACGCCGCGCTCGTCCTGCAGGTGGTCGCGCGTGCGCACTTCGGTAAAAACCACCGTGTTGCTGGTGCCGTCGACGACGCGGGAAAGTTTCTGGCCGGT
Source organism: uncultured Planctomycetaceae bacterium (assembly GCA_964532675.1). GTDB lineage: Bacteria > Planctomycetota > Planctomycetia > Pirellulales > Lacipirellulaceae > JABDGM01. The sequence goes on along the minus strand of CAZHIV010000018.1, from coordinate 2,361 downwards.
GGAGATCAGCGCGCCGGGGTAGAGCAGCTGCAGGTCGCTGTGAAACGGCGTGACGTAGGCGGCGTAGTTTCCCTTGGCGAACCTCTTGCCGAGCGTGAATTCCTCGTCCATGTAGTACCGGCCGCGGGCGGCGTCGCTGGGGCACATGTACACGGCGACGGCCGTCTCCTGCGGCTCGTGCGGCTGCTCCAGGATCGTGCGCGTGAGGTCGAACTGGCTGTACAGGTTGGTCTCTTCCAGGAACGGCAGGATGAGGACCGCCCAACTGAACATTTTGCCGGAGCGCTGATCGAAGACGGGATAGTCGCGCTGCACTCCGTTGTCGGTAATCTTGAGCGTTTTCGGCTCGACGATGCCCGAGGGCGGCAGGATGCCGTGCGTGTTGACGTAGCCGTGCGTGGCGAGGGCCAGTTGCTTGAGGTGGTTTGCGCACTGCATGCGGCGAGCCGCCTCGCGGGCCTCTTGGACGGCCGGCAGCAAGAGGGCGATGAGGATGCCCACGATGGCGATCGTCACCAGCAGCTCGACGAGGGTAAAAGCGTGTCGCCGCGGCGGCCTTGCGGCATCTCCATATCCGCCAGGCTGTCCAGGGCGTGGGGCGGCTACGGGTTTGCCGAGCGACTCGATCATTTGGTGGCCTCTCCGCAGCCGCTCAGGCATCGGGAAAACAACGCGGAAACAGAAACTCTGGACGATGCATCGAGGGAGCGTGCTCGCGCGGGCGCCCCCTGGTCCCGGCGGGATAAACCCGCCGGCTCGCTCGCGATAATCCAGTATAGCGGCTCACGCCCTGTTGCGTACAATCAGAGGGCACGCCGGAGCCAAGGGGCGTGCATTCCCCCCGTAACGTGCGTGTTTTCCTGCCCCCTCCGCCCCGCCTAGCCAAGGGTTCTCTGATGCGAAAGTTCTTGATTCCCGCCGTCGCCGTCGCTTGTCTCGCCGTGATGGCCGTCGTCGATGCCCAGGACACCTTGCCGGCCCGGAACCCGGCCCAACGGCCGGCCGGCGCGGGCCCGGCCGACGAAGCGACGTATCGCCAGCAGGTGAGCTACGCGCTGGGCCGCAATTTTGCCCAGAACCTGCAGGAAAACGACATCGAGGTTGAGCTGCCGTCGCTCACCGCGGGCATCAGCGACACGCTTTCCGGCGCCCGGGCCAAATGGACCGATGAGCAGTGTGCGGCCGCCTTGCAGCGGTTCAGCCAGGAAATGCAGCAGAAAATGGCAACAAAAATGCAACAGGACGCGGCCCGGAATTCCAAGGAAGCCGAGGCGTTTCTGGCGCAAAATGCCAAGCGGGAAGGCGTGCAGACGACGCCCAGCGGCTTGCAGTATCGCGTGCTCCGCGAGGGCAACGGCCCTTCGCCGACAGTCAACGACACCGTTCGCTGCCACTACCGCGGCACGCTGCTCGACGGCACGGAGTTCGACAGCTCGGCGCGGCAGGGCGCACCGCTGGAGATCGGCGTCGGCCAGGTCATTCCCGGTTGGACCGAGGCCCTGCAAAAGATGAAGGTCGGCGACAAGTGGCAGCTCTTCGTGCCGCCGAAGCTGGCGTATGGCGTGGATCCACCCGGGCCGCCGATCGAGGCCAACAGCCTACTGGTCTTCGAGATCGAGCTGCTGGACGTGCTGCAACAGTAGCTCGGCCCGGCCGCGTGGGGAGCACAAGCTAAAATTGGCCAGGAGGTGGCGTCGCCGGCGACACCTTGGCTTGTTCGCGCTCTCCGTCCGCCGCGCGGGTGCCCGCCCGCGCCGATCGGCGGGCGGCACGCTGTTCGAGCAGTGCGATGGCAGCGATTCATGCCCAAACGGCGGCCTGATAGGCTCCGGGGCGAGGATAACTCGGGCAAACTAGCGTTTTTGAGCGATGTGCGGCGCTCAGACGGGCATTGGGCATTAGGTTTGCTGCTTTCTGCCGCTTCGCCGCGACACTTCGACGCGGGGGCCGCTTGACGGGCAACCTGTCGCGGTTAGAATCGTCGGCGTTGTTCCCCCAGTTTCTGTATTCGCTGCGTTTTACAGCTAGCACTGCTTGATTTTAGGACGTATTGCCGCGCCTCGGCCGGCTCTTTGCCTTGATTTCTCACGATGACGAAGGATGGAGGACACTGTCATGATTCGCCGCCGAATTTTCCTGCCGGCAGCCGTCGCGCTGCTGCTGGCCACTTTTCACGCGCCGGCTTGGGCGTGTGGGCGCTGCGGATGTAATAGCTGTGATGGAGCGGCTGCGTGCACCGATTGCGGCGGCTGTGCCGACTGCGGGACGGTCACCAGGACTGTCTACCGCCCCGAATACACGACCGAGATGAAGACCGTCGAGCGCCGCGGTTACAAAACGGAGCAGCGCGATAAGCAGATC
>CAZHIV010000017.1:0-6838 GCA_964532675.1 uncultured Planctomycetaceae bacterium | reverse complement strand
TCCGAGAAGGCCACGTCGGCGTGGATCGTATAGCCCTCCCACTCCTTGGTGATGGTCCAACCGGGCCGCACCTCGTGAAGCACCATGGGATACGGCCCCCGCTTCGGCCCGGCGACGACGGGCTGCAGCTGCGCCTCTTGCAGCCGATAGTACGGGTAAAGCGTGTCTATCGTTTCGGAGCCGTCGCCGACGATGATCAGGACTTTTTCTGGAGCTGTTTTCACGTGTCCTCCGCCAAGCAGATTGAATGCGAGATAGTTTCCTACGCCGGCAGCTTCGCCAAGCAGCGTTCCAGGTAATCGCGAGCCCGCCGGATTTCCGCGGTGACGGCGTCCGTCGTGTCGCGGATGGGCACGCCGCGCGGCATCGGGTGCATGAAGATCTCAGTGTACCCTGGATAATTGATTTTTCGCAGGGCCGCGAGCAGGGGCGCGAAATCCAGCTCGCCGCGGCCGGGCAATTGCATCATTTCCTGTTCCTTCGGCAGCTTTTCGCTGCAGCCCAGGCCGTGCTCCCAGGCCTGAAAGAAGACCAGTTTGTTGCCCAAATCTTCGATTAAGCCGGCGATCGCGTGCGGATTTTGCGGTAGATGGTACGGCGCCAGCGCGATGCCCAGCTTCGGCGATGTCGCGTACTCGGCGAAGTACCGCACGGCGCTGGGCGTATTGAGAATCGTGCCGCCGTGGTTCTCGATGCCGATCGTCGCGCCGCGTTCCTCGGCCATCGCTACGTGCGGCTTCATGCGTTCGACGAACTTCTGCACGCGCTCCTTCTCACTGTCGCCCTCCTGCCGCGCGGCGCCGCAAACGAGCAGCTTGCCGCCCAATCGCTCCAGCAGCGGGAGCTCTTCGCATATTCGGTAGGGGCCCAGGTCGTACCGCGTGATCGCGCCCAACCGAACTTGATGCGTTTCGAACAGGGTCGCAGCTTGATCCACACCGATCGCGTCGATCTGTTCGCGGTGGTCGCCGTGCGGCAGCGGCCAAATGTCGATGGCGGCTGCGCCCGTCTTGCGGACCTCCGGCAGCACGTCGGCCAGCGGAGTCGTGCCGTACATCGTCGCCGAGACGATGTAATTCAACCGGAAGCCGGCCGGCTGAATCGTCTCGCCAAAACTCGGACGTGTGCCGCCAAGAATCACGCCGGCCGCGGCCCCGGCACTGGCGGCGCAGAACTGTCGCCGCGTCATCGGCGATGATCCGCAGTTTCCGGCCGACTCAACTGATTTCGAAGCCGGCCCGTTGGTCGCGTCGGAGGTGTACATTGGCCTGCGAATCGTCTGGAAATTGTTCGGTATCGGGGTCCCACTTCAGCGGCCGGCCCACCCACATCGCGATGTTGCCCAGGTGGCACGTGGTCACGCTGCGGTGCTGGCTCTCGACGTCGGAAATCGGCTGCCGCCGCGACTCGATGCAATCAAAAAAGTTGCCCATGTGGTTGACGATCGAATCGAGCTTGCCGCTGCGCGGCGGCCGCTGGCGGTTGTCGAACTCGTACAGCTTGAACGCCTCGCGCGGCAACGGGTTGTGGGCCAGGTCCTCGACCGGCTTGCCCGCGATCCCGCCCCGGTTGACAAAAATGCGGCCCTCCTCGCCGGTGAACAGGATGCCATTGCGGCCCGTGTCGCTGACCGTCATCACCACGCCGCTGGGGTACCGGTACGTGACGCCGAAATCGATCGCCACATTGTAACCGTTCTTCACGTTCGGCATGTTGGCCGTGGCCTCGACCGCGATCGGGTGCTCGCCGATGGCCCATTGCCCGATGTCGATGTGATGGGCGCCCCAATCCGTCATGCCGCCGCCGGAATACTCGTACCACCAGCGAAACGTGTAATGGCACCGCTCGTGGATGAACGGCACGCTCGGCGTCTGGCCTTGCCACAAATCCCAGTTGAGATGCGGCGGCGGAGCGTTGATGGGAAACGGCCCGCCGACCGCGTTCTTTCCCAGCACCACGTCGACCCGCTCGAGCCGGCCGATCCGCCCCTGGCGGACCATCTCGACGGCCAGGCGAAAGTTCTGATCGCTCCGCTGCCAGGAGCCGACTTGCACGACGCGGCCCGTTTCGGCCACTGCCTTGCGTATGAGCTTGCCCTCGTCGATCGTGAGCGTGAGCGGCTTCTCGCAGTAAACGTCGTTGCCGGCCCGGCAGGCGTCGACGAGCATCTTCGCGTGCCAGTGGTCGGGCGTGCCGATCGTGACGACATCAATGTCGCCACGGGCCAAGAGGTCGCGATAGTCCTCGAAGATGGCGGGCGTGCTGCCGAAGGCGGCCCGCGCCTGCTCGCGAACGTGCCGATCGACGTCGCAGATCGCCACAATATCGCCGTGCGCCCGCGCTTTCTCGGCAATCACGGAGCCCTGGTAGCGCATCCCGATGCAACCAATCCGCGGCCGATCGTTCGCGCTGCGAGTGCCCTTCGCGTTTGCGGATCGCGCAATCGGCCAAGCCGAAGCCGCCGCCACTCCGGCCGCCGCCGATGTGGACTTCAGAAACTGCCGTCTGGAATGGCGCTGCCGTGGCATAACAGAGACTGGTAGCGGCTCGTGTGCGTTTTGTCCGCAGGCATCTTACCACATCATACTCAATATTTCGGCAGCGGCGGTACAATATACTCATGGACCGTCGATTTAGGTGGTTTCGCCCGACCGTGCCATGCATGTTACTGGGCATTGTTTTTGGCATCCTACCTGAAATTAATGGCGATACGACGACGGATGCTATACAGGCAATTGTTTACGGTACTATAGGCTTGCTTGTGGGCATCGCATTCGACAGCATTGTCCACCATGATGCGCTACCTCGGCGCTTCAGCCTCCGCACTTTGCTAATCGCTACAACGCTGCTCGCCGCAATCCTGGGGCTGGTTGTGTGGACAGCGGACTAACTGGAACACCGACGATGCGGCGCGTCAGCGTTGTGAGTCCGCAATTAATAGAATGAACGCGCCGATTAGCCTGTTGTGCGATAGAAAATCAATGGGCGCGGCAGAACTCGAATCTGCGACCTGTCGCCGCGGCGACCGCGCGATTCTGAGGGAAAGTGGGAAATGGTTTTTAAACCAAGTGGGCGCTACAGGACTTGAACCTGTGACCTTTTCCATGTCAAGGAAACGCGCTAGCCAACTGCGCCAAGCGCCCGTGATGGGTATCAGACGTTGAGAATTGTCGATTGTCGGATTGGTTTTAGGCTGACCTGGTATGATAGCAGACTTGTGGCGGGGGGACAGGATCGGCTTTTCGCCTGTTTCCCGGCGACGCGCGAGTCGGCGGCTGTGGGAAGCTATTCAACTACCTGCCGATATTGCGTACTCTCGCCAGTTTATCCCTTTCGGGGTGCGGCTCCAATGGGGAAGCGGCGCCGGCGCGATCAGATCGCCCTTGCCGTGGCTGCGGCCGTTCGATGTAATCTCAGTTTCGGGTGTTACGCACGGCCGGACGAAACCGTTGGGGCGGCGAATGTTCAATCTCGCCTCTTGGAATCTTCACATTCGGCGGCGGCTCGGCGTGGCATCCCATTTACGGGCCTGAACCCACGGATGGGTCGGGTATTGGAATCTTCTCTTCTGTGAACGGCAAATGACTGACTCAATGCTTTCCATCCGCTGGGATTGGCAAAAGCTGTTTTCCTACGGCGAGGTGGTATGCTTTGTCTCGGCCTGGGCGATCGGGCTATTGATCGCCGTCCCGGGAGAGCGGGCCTCGCAGGAACGAACGGCCACGCGCACATTTGCCACCGCTTCCGATTCGCTCGGCATCCAGGCGACGCTTCGGCGGTAGGGGCGTCAGGGGGACCGATGCCTTACTGGCCATAGATTCGGCCCGGCGGCCGACGCCAATAGCTTCAAACCGTCTCGGCGTCGGCCGTGGAGTGGTCGGCCGATTCGACTTCGTCGGTCTCGCCGGATTCTTCCTCGTCGCTGGCGACGTCGTCACGCAAGTCGGCCGGGTGACGGCGGCGGAGGTAGAGCTTGATGGGCACCTCGTCGAAGCTCAACTTTTCGCGAAACTTGCCCAGCAGGTAGCGCTGGTAGGGCTTCGAGATGAGTCGCGGATCGTTGACGAACAGCACGATCGTGGGCGGCTGGATGCCGACCTGCGTGGCGTAGTAGATCTTCGGCTGGCGGTTCTGGGCGTGGGGCGGCGGATTCTGGCGGACGGCGTCGCGGACCATCCGGTTGAGCTGCCCCGTGGAGACGCGCGACCGCGACTGTTTGAACAGCATCTGGCCATGGTTCAACAGAGCCTTCACATTTTTACCGGTCTGGCCCGTGATGAACCCGATCGGAGCGTAGCGCATCGTGCCGAACGCCTCGTTCAGGTAACGCACCCAGCGGGCCGTCGGCGTCGACATCACAAGCTGGTCCCACTTGTTCACGACCAGGATGCACGGCCTGTACTGCTGGGCGATGTAGTCGCAAAGCTGCTTGTCGACCTTGCTGATCCGCTGCGTCGCGTCGAAGAACATGAACACCACGTCGGCGCGGCGAATCGAACGCTGGGCGCGGTGCGTGCCGTAGAAGTCGATGTCGCTCTGCCGGCTTTTGGCCCGGCGGATGCCCGGCGTGTCGATGGCCACGAACGGCTTGCCGTCCAGCTCGAACCGCACGTCGACGCTGTCGCGCGTCGTGCCCGGAATCTCGCTCACGATCATCCGCGGCGCGTTCACGAGCGTGTTGATGAACGTGCTCTTGCCCACGTTGCGGCGCCCCACGATGGCGACCTTCATCTCCGGCTCGACGGCGCCCTCCTCCGCCTCGTCCTCCAGCGGCGGCGGCAGCTTCGATACGATCATGTTCAAAAGCACCGCCCGGTTGCGGTTTTGCCGAGTGCTTACCCGCAGCGGCTTTCCGGAGCCCAGGCGATAGAATTCGTCCGCCTGCATGTCCAGTTTTTCGTCGTCGGCCTTGTTGGCAATCAGAATGATCGGCACGTTCACCGACCGCAGCCGGCGAGCCACGTCCTGGTCGAGCGGCAGCATGCCCTCGCGGGTGTCGACGGCGAACAGGATCACCGAGGCCGAATCGATGGCGAGATTAATCTGATCCTCGATGTGGCGCGTCAGGTTGTCCATGTCGGCGATGCCCATCCCGCCCGTGTCGACCAGCTCGAAGAAGCGGTCGTCGTGACACATCAGGTAGGTCACGCGGTCGCGCGTCACGCCCGGCTGATCGTCGACGATGGCAATCCGCACGCCGGCCAGCCAGTTCAACAGGCTGCTCTTGCCGACGTTGGGCCGGCCGACGATGACTACTTGCGGAACGCTCATCACTTCAACTCGGCAGATATCGACTACGACGCCGATCGGGGCGATTTACGACATCACCCCAACGGCCCCGAAAGAGGCCACCTACAATAAACGGACGCGACAGCGGCTGCTTGGTGCCGTGGAACCGCCCACCTTGGTTCCTCGAACTATCATAGTTGGCCACCTGCCGTGGGAGTAGCCTGCGGGTCTCGCCAGATCTCCGCACATCGAATGCAAGAAAGCGAATGCCGGCCGGGAATTCTGCCCTCTCGCCCCCTTTGCGGCGGGGACAACTCGCCTAAACTAACCAACAAGGGAAACTTGTGATGCGTCGAGACAGTGTCGAACGTTCGCGCCGTGCCGTTCTGGGCCGGCTGGAGGACCTACAGCGGGCCGGCGTGATGCAATTGCCCAATTCCGCGGCAGCCATTATCTCCTCCGAGCCGGTGCGTTCGATCGAGCCGGAGAACTCCACGGGCGCCGAGAAAGCCGCGACTGCGACGGCCGCGGCCGATCCGGCGGGCCCCCATAAGTCCAGCTGGCAGCCGGCCGCGCCGGGCTCGCTGTTCCACGACGACGAGGCCAGCTCCGCCCGCCAAACTTCCTCTGCGCCGACGCTCGACGTGTTGCAGGACCAGGTGGCCGCCTGCACGCGGTGCGACGAGCTAGCCCGCACCCGCACGCAGACGGTGTTTGGCGTCGGCAACCCGTCGGCGCGGCTGTGCTTGCTTGGCGAAGCGCCGGGAGCGGACGAAGACCGCTTGGGCGAGCCGTTCGTCGGCCGCGCGGGAAAGTTGCTGAATGACATCCTCAAAGCATGCCGCTTGAAGCGAGAGGACGTTTACATCCTGAACATGATCAAGTGCCGGCCGCCGGGGAACCGCAATCCGCTACCGGACGAGTTGAGCAACTGCCGCGGTTATCTGGAGCGGCAATTCGATCTGATTCAGCCCGAATTCATCTGCTGCCTGGGGGCCGTGGCCTCGCAGAACCTGCTGGGAACGACGCTATCGATCGGGAAGCTGCGCAGCAAAGTGCACGACTATCGCGGGTTGAAAGTCGTCTGCACTTACCATCCCGCCTTCCTGTTACGCAGTCCCTCGTTCAAGAAGCAAGCTTGGGACGATATGAAAATGCTATTGCGCGAGTGGGGCGTCGAGCTGTGAATCGTGAGTAGTTGAGTAAGTGAGTAGGTATCGTCCGGAAGCGATGTACCTACCAACTCACTTACTCACCTACTCAACTACTCAATTACTCACCATGATTTGGCAAATACTGCTGATCCTGCTGTTGATCCTCGCCAACGGGCTGTTTGCCGCGGCCGAAATCGCGATCATTGCCGCCCGCCGCGGACGCTTGCAGCAGCGCGCGGCCGAAGGCAGCCGCAATGCCCAGCGGGCCTTGGAGCTGTCGCGTGATCCGAACCGCTTCCTACCGACCGTGCAGATCGGCATCACGCTGGTGGGGGCCTTCGCGGGGGTTTATGTCGGGCATCAGTTCGTCGAGGCGCTCAGTGATTGGATCGCGAAGCTGCCGGGGGCATTCATCAAGGAGCATGCCGACGGTATCGCGATGGCCCTCTTGGTGG
>CAZHIV010000016.1:0-5844 GCA_964532675.1 uncultured Planctomycetaceae bacterium | reverse complement strand
CCGCGAGCCGCCCATTTCCTACGCCAGCGAAGAACCGCTTGTGGGATGATCCGCGATGGCCAAACCGAAGAGACACTGTGTCGTGCTGGGTCTGGGGACGTTCGGCGGCGCGCTGGCCAGCCGCCTCGCCGAAAACGGCTGCCGCGTCACCGGCGTCGACCACAACGCGGCCCTCGTCGAAGCGCTCAAGGACAAGCTCTATGAAGCGGTCATCGCCAACGCCACCGAGAAGTCGGTCGTCGACCAATTGGGGCTGGCCGACGCCGACGCGGTGTTCATCAGTCTCGGCGAAGACCTCAGCCCCTCGCTGCTGGCCACGCTGCACGCCAAGGAAGCGGGCGCCAGGCGCATCTTCGTCAAAGGAATCACGGACGACCACGGCAAGATTCTCCGCTCGCTCGGTGTCGAGCGCGTCGTGTTTCCCGAAATCGAGATCGCCCGCTCGCTGGCCGACCAGATGACCTGGCCCAATGTGCTCGACTACGTGCCCATCGACCCCGAGCACAGCGTCATCGAAATCACCGTGCCCGATTCGCTCTCCGGCAGCACGCTGCTGGAGGCCGACCTGCGCCGCCGCTTCAACATCTGGGTAATCGGCGTCAAGGACGCCCTCACGGGCAAGTTCCACATGCTGCCCGGCCCCGAGTTGCGCTTCACCGACGACCAGATGCTCGTCCTGGTCGGCAAGCAAGACGACCTCATGCGGTTCCGCGAGCTGAAGTAACGCAAAAGACGCAAAAAGGGGACGGGAGTCATTTTCGACGGCCGGAAATGACTCCCGTCCCCTTTTTCGGGCGGCCGCGGGGGCGGAAGGTGTGCTCCAGGCCGAGTTGCCGGGCGACTTTGGCCGCCCACTCGTCGCCGCCAAACGGCTGCCCGCGCACCAGGCTGCAACGAATCGCGGCCAGCTCGGCCTCCGTCTGCGGCTTATTGACGTGCTCGACCCATAGCCGCCCTAACGGCACCGGGCATTCGGCCAGCAGCGATCGTTCTTCCTCGGTTCCGCGCACTCGTCGGTAGAGACTTCCCCAGCGCCAGTCCTCGGCCGCTTCCACCAGGCCGGCGCGGAGCGGATTGCGCTCCACATATCGCAGCACGGTCAAGAGATACTCGTCGGCGGCGATGGGAAACGACTTGAACCTGCCCTGATACACGTGGCCCATGCCCGCGGTGCCGTGGTGCGCGTGCCAGCGTTGCGAATGCGTCACGGTGAGCCAGCGGAAGAACTCCGACACCTGTTCGTGCTGCCCCTGCCGCGGCCAGACCACGAAGTGCCAGTGGTTGCTCATCACCGTGTAGCCGAGGATCCGCAGCGGCACGCGCTGGTGGGCTTCGGCCAGCACGCGCTCGAAGGCGGCGAAGTCGGCGTCTTTCTTGAACAGGCGCAAACGTCCATTGGCTCGATTGAGCACATGATAAGGGTAGCCGCCGATGATCGAGCGGGCGCGACGTGGCATGGGGTCAGCATACCACACCAATAAACAATAAAGGGGACGGGAGTCATTTTCGGCCGCCGAAAATGACTCCCGTCCCCTTTATTCAGAGGGCCGGGGTGAGGACGAATTACCAGTAACCGATGCACCCTCACCCTGCCCTCTCCCAGAGGGAGAGGGTTTTGAAACCGATTGTAGTCTTTTGCGCGAAGCGGTCTCGATTGGTCATTGGTCATTCGCCATTCAGCCATTCGTCATTTACTGACGTTCGCCGCCTGGCTGCGAAACCGCTCGGCATGCCGCAGCAGCCGTTCCCTCGCCGGCTTGCTGCGCCGCCTCCGCGCCAGCCGCTCGTACTTGTCCGCCAGCGCCGTCTTAACCTTAACAAGGTTCTCCGACTGCGATTTTTTCGTCATCGACCCGACTCCTTACAAAACAGGTTTGCCAGCGCCTCCGCCTCGCGCGCGGCCGAATGTTGCCACAACAATTGCTGCCACAATGAAGGCCGCCGCCATCCACAGGCCGGCCGGCTGCTCGATCATAATCGCGGCGGCCCCGTACAGGAAGATGAGCATAACGAACAGGTAACGCCACGACAACTTCTTGTACCATGCGCCCCGCCGCCGCTTCCAATCGACGAGCGTCACCGCCAGGCAATCGGCTGAGATGAGCGTCAGCACCGCGGCCAGATAGGGGCCCGCCTGCCGCTCCACGCTGGCGCCGGAGAGCCACGTCACCACCAGGCAGACGCCCAATGCTGCGATCACCAGGCTTCGCTTCCATACTCCCCTCCCTTGAGGAAAGGGGTCGGGGGAGGGTGACGATGCCGTGCGATGCTGCTTTGTACCCACACTTGAAGCGTATCGCGGCGCCAGGTGAACCAAGAGCGACACGGCACTGGCGGCGGCCAACCACAAGATGGCCACGCTGCTGATGTCGTAAATCGTTCCAAACGTGGGACCAAACAGCGGGCTGATGGGCGTCGCCGTTTCGCCGTGGGCGATGAACGCCAACGCGCGGTTCGCCGCCGGGCCGTCCGCGACGAGCGCGCCTGGCCGCAGCAGCATCGACGTCACCACCGACGCGCCCACGAGCAGCAGCGACATGACAACCGCGGCCGAGGTCACCAGCTTGCGCGTTTCGCGGATTCGGCCCAGCGGCTTCTTCGGGTTATCGTCCGCGTCGCCGCGCACGAGCGGCATAACTGCGGTCGCCGTCTCCAACCCGCATAGCCCAATCGCCAGCTTCGGGTAGACGAGCAGGCATGCGACCAGGATGGAAATCGCGCCGCCGCCGCCGGCCGGCGCGTCGCCCGCCGGCCACTGCCCCGCCGCCACGCTCTCCCACCAGGCCCCGACGATGTCCGGATGCGCCGCCAGATGCCACACGCCGCTCGCGATGATAACCAGGCTCAACGACACGTACGCGCCCACCAGCACGCCGGCCGCGACAATCAATTTGCGAAGATCGCGCAAGAAGAACGCGCCCGCCGCGACCAGCAGCGCCGTGGCCAGAAACATCCGATCCTGAAACGCCGCCGGGGCCCTGGTCCAAAGCGGGTTGTGGATCAGATGCCCGGCCGCGGCCGCGGCGGAGATCGTTTGCGTGAGGACAAAATCGGCGGCCGCAAACCCGAGACACGCGACGGTCAGCGCCCGCCCGAACCAGCCGCCGAAGAACCGCCGATTGAGCCCGATCGAACCCCACCCGAGCGGCGACTTCTTGGCCACCCGCCGCAAGACGGGCACCGCGCCGAACAGCGTCAGCGCGACGAGCACCAGCGTGGCCAGCGGCGCGAGCGGCCCCGCGGCCTGAAACGCGAGCGACGGGTGATACGCCAACGTGCTGAAGTAATTCAACCCCAGCAGGCACATCACCCACGGCCAAAAACTCTCGTGCCCCGGCGGCTGCGCGTCGTCCATCGGCGGCGCTCGACATCAATCCATGAACTCGGAGAAACGCTCCTCCAACGTCCGCAACCCGACGCGCAGGCAATCCAGGTCGCCGAAGATGCTGAACAGCTGGCAGCCCATCTCGCGGCAGCGGCGGGCATGCTCCGCGTCGCGCGACAGCGTGCCCCACGCCTTGCCGGCTTTCTTCGTCGCCGCTGCCACGCGCGCGAGCGCATCGATGCACCTGGCGTGCAGAAAATCGCCCGGCACGCCCAGCGTGACCGACAAGTCGGCCGGCCCCACGAACAGCCAATCGACGCCCTCCACCGCCGCGATCTGCTCGACGATCTCCACTGCTTCGGGCGTCTCGATCTGGATCGCCAGCCAGCGGTCGCGGTTGGCTACCGCCACATGCTCAGCCAGTGTCACCGTACCAAAGCCGCATTCGATGTTTCCAGCAAATGTGCCTCGCTGGCCGACCGGCGGATACTTCGCCCATTCGACCGCCGTCTCCACCTCCGCCAGCGTGCGGACCTGCGCCACCATGACGCCGCAGCAGCCGGCTTCCATCGGCCGCATGATCGTCGCGTAATCCGTCGGCGGCACGCGGGCAAAGGCGTCTTTGCCGGCCGCCCGGCAGGCGATCAGCATCAGCTCCAGCTCGGCGTGCGGGATCGCGGCGTGCTCCTGGTCGAACCACATGCCGTGAAAGTTGCCCAGCCGCCCGGCCATCTCCACCATTTTCGGCGTGGCAAAGCCCGTGAAATGCATCACGCGCACGATTTTGCCGGCAGCGAGACGCTCTTTGATGATGCTGGACATTGTTCAGGCGGTTCTTCGGCGCGGTGTTACTTCGTATGAAGCCGATTGCGATCAGCCGAATGTTGACACAAAAAGTGCCGAACCGCAAGTCGACCAGGGCCTGGCGCAGGCCGCGTACTTCCTCGCCCAGTGTCGTCTGGGGCGACGCTAGGGTCGTCGGGAGAAGCGCCGCGAACAGCCGAACAGCAGCATGCCGACCGCGGCCGCCAAAAGTCCAGCCGGTTCGGGCACGAAGAGAGACGTCGCCGCACTGCCCGATGGCGTGCGCGTCGCGCGCCACAAAACGTAATCGGCAGCATCCACGACGCCGTCGCCGTTGCCGTCGGCGGCGGCGTTGGTCGTCGAGCCGAACGTCGCTCCCCAGATGTTGTAGTCCAGCGAGTTGACAACGCCATTGAAGTCGTAGTCGCCAACAGGTACGTTGAGAACCGAGACGTTCATGTTCACCACGTTGTCTCCGTCGACCGGCACGAACGCCTGGTATTCCGCGCCGGTGTAGTTTCGCATCGGCGCTTCGTTCCAGGCCCCCTGGAATACGAAACGCGGCAGCGCCGCGATAGCGTCGGCGGCATTCATGCCGCTGCCCACCACCCGGCCGAACACGGTGAAGCCGCCGTTTTGCGAGTCGAGGTTCGCCGAGTTGTCCGCCAGGTTGAAGAACCACTCCCGAGTCGCGCTGTCGGGGTTGCCCTCTGACTTGGCGAACGCCAAAGTGCCCCGGACATTGGAAATTGCCGGCTCGTTGAGCACCGGCGGTTGCAGCGGGATCTGAGGATAGTTTTGCGGTTCAACCTGCGCCGAACCGTCGAAGTGGAATCGTCCGCCTTGGATAATAAAACCGGGAACCGTGCGATGGATCATCACATCCTGATAGTCGCCGCGCGTCACGTAGCCGAGAAAGTTGGCGACGCTTAGTGGCGCGATGTCGTCGTACAGCCGGACGTCGATCGGCCCCGCGGAAGTTGTGAACCGCACGACGGTAGCGGTCGCCGACGATCCGCCGGCCAGCAAGCCACCCGCCCACATAAGACTGATAAGAAGCAGCCGGAAACCGCACCGGCGCAACAAGTCACCCACCCGCATCAGTAGTTGCCTCTCTCTGGATGTCCAGGCGCGAGCAGCCTGCCGTCGCGCTCCTTCCACTTTAGCCATCGGCGACAAATGTGTCCACGAATGCGCCCCTACGCGCCGGCGGGGAAACAGTTAGAATAAGCCGCTTTCGCTTTGTCCACGCCCATACGGCGTTCAATTGTCACAACCGGCGCGACTCGGCCATGCCGACCTCGCGCCGATGCCCCGATCGAGGAATGTAGCCATGGCCGCTTTCCCGGAAATCGACCGTATCCATTACGAAGGCCCCGATTCCAAAAACCTGCTCGCCTTCCGCCACTACAACGCCGACGAGAAGGTCGGCGGCCGCTCGATGCGCGACCACCTGCGGTTCAGCGTCGTCTACTGGCACACGTTCCGCGGCACGGGCGCCGACCCGTTCGGCCCCGGCTGCGCCGTGCGGCCCTGGGAAGACGGCACCGACTCGGTCGAGAACGCCCAAAATCGCGCCCGCGTCGCGTTCGAGTTCATCGAGAAGCTCGGCGCTCCGTATTACGCCTTTCACGATCGCGACATTGCGCCTGAAGGAAAGACGCTCGCCGAGAGCAATAAGAATCTCGACGCGATCGTGAAGGTGCTCAAGGAAG
>CAZHIV010000015.1:0-3088 GCA_964532675.1 uncultured Planctomycetaceae bacterium | reverse complement strand
CCGGGAACTGCTTCGACTGCCGCTCGGCGTTTTCCTCGAGCATGTCTTCGGTGATTTCATCGAGCAGCCCTGCGCCGAACAGCGCCGGCGTGTTTCGCTGGCTGCGGAGGAAGCGCAACGTGTTGCCGGCGCGAACTTCCTGCACGGGCGCCTCGATCGATTCGCGATCGCCGAATTTCTCGTCGCGCCAGAATTCGTAGCCTTTGTCGAGGCCGAACCGGTGCAGCACGATATTCGAGCCGATGTCGGCAGGCCCTTGAAATCCTCGGTGCAGCGCAACCAGGCGGGCCTTAAATTGCCGCTGTTTCGAGGAAGTATCGATCCGCGGCGGAACGACGCTGAGCAGATCGACATTGTGGGCGAAGTCGCCCCCTCCGCCGGCGCCGCCCTGGAAGTGGCAAGCCGCGCACGAGGCGGCGTTGCGCATCGGTCCCAGGCCGTCGCCTTGCGGCGAGTCTTTGTCGCGCTCCAGCCAGACCTTGGCGAACAGCGCTTTGCCGCGCTCGGCTCGGGGGCCGGCGAAGTTCTGCGCACAAAGCGGCGCGTCGTCGCAGAGGATGATCGATGAGGAAAGGAATAAAACGGCCACGAGCGCAACGCGGACCTTCGACAATGCGGCAATCATCGATGCCTCCTTTGTCTTGCGAGCGAATCCATCGCCCCTCGCTGGCCCGCGAGTGCACACGTATTGTAGCGAATGGCGGCGGCGTTCTGCAAAAATTCCCTATGGGCTCCACGGCTGGCGGCGCGTGCAATCGGCCGGTCAACCGACTAAGATAGCGCTGATTCCCACGTCGGCCGCACGCACAGGCAGCCTTGCCCGCCATCGGAGAACCTCATGCCCATTCAACTGGCAGGTTGCACTCGCCGCAGATTCCTCGCCGTTTTGGGCGCCGGCGCGGTCGCTTGCTCGTCGCGCGCCCTTGCGCAAGACAACGGCGTCGACGAAAGCCTGGTCTACCTGCTCAACGATACGCACATCGGCGAAAAACACCCGGCCGATTCGCCCGTGCCGAGCCATTTACGGCAAGTAGTCGAGGAGCTGTTGGCGCTGGCGCGCAAACCGGCGGTGGTGATTATCAACGGCGACCTGGCTCTCAAGGACGGCCAACTCGGCGACTATCGCCGTTTTGCCGAATTGATTCGCCCACTGCGGCAAGCGGGCATCGAACTGCACCTGACGATGGGCAACCACGACAATCGCGAAGCGTTTTACGAAGTGCTGAAAGACGACCGCGTGGCCGATCCGCCGGTTAGCGCGCGGCACATCGCCGTCATCGAAACGGAGCACGCGAATTTCTTCCTGCTCGATTCCTTGACCAAGACGATGGTCACGCCGGGCGTGCTCGGCGAGGAACAACGCGGCTGGCTGGCGCAAACGCTCGATGCGCGGACGGACAAGCCGGCCGTCATCGTCGCGCATCACAATCCGCGGCTGGGAGGCGATCCGCTGCACTTTCCCGGCGGGCTGACCGATTCCAACGAGTTGTGGAAACTGCTGGCGGCGCGGCGGCAAGTGAAAGCGTACATCCACGGGCACATTCACGATCGCGGGTTCGCGGCACACCAGGATATTCACATCGTCAACACGCCGGCCACTTCCTATGTGGCCGACCCGACGAAGTCGACGACGGGTTGGACCGTCGCAACGTTCAGCTCTCGTGGAGTATTGCTTACCACGCGCACCCACGACCCGCAGCACGCTTGGAACAGTGGGCAGAAGGATCTTGCGTGGCGCAGTTAGGGCGCGTGCAGGCGATTGCAGAGAAGGCCCCCGCGCCGCCCAATCTTGATAGACACCATCATTTCCGGGAGTAGTTTTCATGTTGCGTTTTGGCGCAGCCGCGTTGACGGCGCTGCTTACAGTTTTTGTGCCCCTCAGCGGCGCTCGCGGCCAGGAAACAACCTACGACGTCGTCGTGTACGGCGGCACGTCGGCCGGCG
This sequence comes from uncultured Planctomycetaceae bacterium, assembly GCA_964532675.1. Classification (GTDB taxonomy): domain Bacteria; phylum Planctomycetota; class Planctomycetia; order Pirellulales; family Lacipirellulaceae; genus JABDGM01. The sequence continues at coordinate 1,144 of CAZHIV010000015.1, read as the reverse complement.
TCGCCGCGGCGGTGCAGACGCGGCGGATGGGCAAGACCGTCATGCTCATCGAACCGGGCCGGCATTTGGGCGGACTGACGAGCGGCGGACTGGGCGCGACCGACATCGGGAATAAGGCGGCGATCGGCGGGCTGGCGCGCGAATTCTATCGGCGCGTCAAGGCGTATTACGAAGACCCGGCCGCCTGGAAGCAGCAATCGGCCGATGAATATCGCAGCTCGCGCGAGCGCCCGGGCGAAGACGCGATGTGGACGTTCGAGCCGCACGTGGCCGAGAAAATTATGCGCGACCTGGTGCGCGAAGCGGGCGTCGAAGTTGTGTTCGGCGAGCGGCTCGATTTGCGCAGTGGCGCCGTCAAAGACGATGCGCGCCTTGTGCGCATCCGCATGGAAAGCGGGCGGACATTCGCCGGCAACTGCTTCATCGATGCGACCTACGAAGGCGATTTGCTGGCCCAGGCGGGAGTCAGCTACACCGTGGGCCGCGAGGCGAACAGCCAATACGGCGAGACGCTCAACGGCGTGCAGACCAAGAATGCCATCCACCATCAATTGCAGCCGGGCGTCGATCCGTATGTTGTCCCGGGCGACGCCGAGAGCGGCTTGTTGCCGGGTGTTCACGCTGGCCCGCCGGGCGAAGAAGGGAGCGCCGACGGGCGCGTGCAGGCGTATTGTTTTCGCATGTGCGTGACCGACGCGCCGGAAAATCGCATTCCGTTCGAAAAGCCGGAGGGTTACGCTCCGCTCCGCTACGAACTGCTGTTGCGCAACTTCGAAGCGGGCGAGACTCGCATTCCCTGGGCCCCGACGCTGATGCCCAACCGCAAGACCGACACGAACAACAACTACGGCTTTTCGACCGACAACATCAACATGAACTACGATTGGCCGCAGGCCGACTACGCCGGCCGCGAGCGCATCTTCCAGGAGCACCTGCTCTACCAGCGCGGCTTAATGTGGACGCTGGCCAATCATCCCCGCGTGCCGGAAAAAATCAGAAGCGAAGTCAGCCGCTGGGGGAACTGCAAGGACGAATTTCCCGAACACACGGGCTGGTCGCACCTGCTTTATGTGCGCGAGGCGCGGCGGATGGTTTCCGACTACGTAATGACCCAGCACAACTGCCAGGGACGCGAAATCGCCGA
>CAZHIV010000014.1:0-2608 GCA_964532675.1 uncultured Planctomycetaceae bacterium | reverse complement strand
GCGCGCGGCTGCGCGAGCAAGGCTGGGACACCGGGCGGTCGGAAAGCCAGATCATCCCGCTGGTGATCGGCGACGCGGGGCGAACGATGGAGCTGGCGGCGAAGCTGCGTGAGGCCGGCTACTTTGTTCCCGGCATCCGGCCGCCCTCGGTGCCGGCGGGCGAATCGCTGCTGCGGTTGAGCTTATGTTATCACCACGGGCCGGAGATGGTAGACGGACTCGTGGCGGCGCTCGGGCGGTCGGGATAGAGCTTCTGTTGCCACGTGGTCGACACGTAGAGCCAGAACCGCTGCGGAGAGGGGGACAGGCACATTTTGCTCCGAAGACTCCGCAAAATGAGCCAGTCCCCGATGGTTCTGGGATAGGCTCTAAGCCTTTGGCTCAAAGGACTTCCTCCGCGTCGAGGTGGTGGTGAGGGGCGATTCCGCGGCGCCGTTTTCACCCTCCCCAGGCCCCTCCCATCGAGGGAGGGGAGCTTCGAAATTGGGCGTATTGTTACGGGTTTTTGGCAGGTCCCAAAAAATTTTCGGCTCCGCTGTAACAGTTCGAAAAGCGGCCGTAAGAGAGGGTGGAAACGCAATAGAGCCCGTTTCACAACTGCCTGACCTGTGGAGAGAACACCATGAACGCTCAGTTGGCACTCACCGGTTCGACCTTTCGCCTTACGCAGTCCGAGGAGCTGGCGAACAGCATCACCCACGGCATCGGCCTGGCGCTGAGCCTGGCGGGGGCGGTGGTGATGACGATGGTTTACGGCAGCAGTGACCCCTGGGCCATCGCGGGTTGCAGCATCTACCTGACGAGCCTCATCGCCGTATACGGCATGTCGACGCTGTCGCATGCGGTGCAGGAGCCGGCCCGGCGTGCGTTCTACCGGGCACTCGACCAGGGCTCGATCTACCTGCTGATCGCCGGCACTTACACGCCGTTCTCGATGGCTTACCTTCGCACGGGAATGTGGTGGGCCCTGCTGGCCGCGGTGTGGGCCGTCGCGATCTGGGGATTCCTTTCCAAGGTATGGCTGCGGCATCGCTTGGAGTCGGTCTCGATGTGGCCCTGCCTGTTGCTGGGGGCGATGCCGTTCGTGGCGGTGCCGACGCTGATGGGGATGCTCTCGCTGGCCGCCTTGGCGTGGATGATGCTGGGCGTGGCCTGCTACGTGATCGGCCTGTGGTTCTGGCTGAACGACCGCAAGGTGCGCCACTTCCACGCCGTGTGGCACGTGCTGGTGATCGCCGGCAGCGCGACGCACTTCATCGGCATCCTGCTGTTCGTGGTGCGAGTGGCCTGACGGTAGCCCAGGTCCCGACCATCCTGCGTCAGGCAGAGAACTGGCTGATTGATATCGGGGGGTACAAGTTGTTATGCTGCAAACTATTCAAGATTATTCGAACCTGCGCCGCATTTCATCGCCCGAAATTGGCTTGGCCGATTTGGAGTTCTCTCGCGATTGCTGAATCAAATCCAGGAAATCTTGATTGGTGCTCAGTGAGATTGTTTCAAGATCGGCATTTTCAATGCGCACAAGAGCAGCCACCGGCTTGCCATCGCTAGTTAAGATTACGGGAAGTCCTTCCATCTCAGCTGCGTACTCCGCTAACGACGCCTTCGCATCGGCTGTGTCGATAACTTTCATAGGTCGATTTCCTTGCCGCCAATGTAGATTCGGTTCCGTTTCTTGACGCCGACGGCGAGAATAACAACGAACGGTTCTGGCTCCACTCCAATATCATAGTATATCCGAAGATTTCCGAGCCGAAGTTCCCATGGCGCGACCGGATTAGGAAGCATCTTCTTGCGATTTCGTGTTTCGACAGTGGTTGATCCTTCAGTTGCTTTTCGACGCCATCAAAGACAATCTTTCGCTGGCGAGCCGTTAGCTCACGCAAATGCTGCTCTGTGTCCGGCGAGTATTGGATATCGTATGGCAACGATGGCCTCAATAAGCTGGAATACGAGAGGAAGCGATTAGTTGATTACCGTCATAGAAGTCGAATTTCGGCGTTCTCTTTCACGTACCTCTGAACGTAGCCTTTGTACGCCTTGGCCACGCGGCGGGTGACCGGGCCGCCGCCGGGCGGGAAGTCGTGCCACTGGCCGTTTTCCAGCCGCAGCGAGGCCACCGGCATGACTTCGCGGGTGGCGCTGGTGACGAAGCACTCGTCGGCGCGGGCGAGGTCGGCCGCCGGGATGGCGGCTTCGTGGACGGCGAAGCCCTCGTCGGCGCTGAGCCGCTGGATGGCGGCCTTCGTGATGCCGCGCAGCACGCCCGAGTCGGCGCTGGGCGTGACGAGCCGCTCGTCGATCACCAACAGCACGTTGCTATTGGAGGCCTCGGTCACGATGCCGCTCGGGCTGAGCATGAGGCAGTCGTCGGCGCCGAGCTCGACGGCCTCGGCCACGCCGAGGATGTTGTTGAGATAGTTGCCGCTCTTGATGTCGGGGCTGAGCGCCTCGACGGGGTTGCGGCGGACGCGCGTGACGGCCAGCCGCATGCCGCGGGAATAGAATTCCGGGTTCCACGGCGGCACTTCCTTGACGATGATCACGTAGCTGCTCTTGAGATCTCGGGCGGGCACGAGATCGAGGGCGCCGGTGCCGCGGGTGA
>CAZHIV010000013.1:0-4069 GCA_964532675.1 uncultured Planctomycetaceae bacterium | reverse complement strand
AATTCGACCGTTGCCAGCCGGGCCACGCGCTCGGTGGCCAGGGCCACCTCCAGTGCCACGTTGCCGGGCGAGAGCACGAGCACGCGGCCCGGCTTGGCGTCGTTCAGGGCGGAGTAGCCGACGTCGTCCTGCTCGAGCGCGTCGCGGCGCGTAGGCGTATCCAATTCGTACTTAAGTCGGGCCGTGAGCTTGCCGGCCGGGGCGTCGGCCAGCGGAAACACCACGCCGCTCGACTCGCCCGCCGGCACCTCGACCGCGCGGGCGTCGAGAAACTGGCCGTCGAGCTGGATTTCGGCGATGATCGATCTCGCATCTTCGGTGAAATTCGACACCTGCACGAATGCCTGGCGCTCTTCGGGCGCCGCTTCGCTGCGCCGGGTGGTGAACGCCGTGATCGCGAGGTTCTCGGCGTCGAGCGAACCGAGCGGCACGTAAATGGGCTTGTCGTCCGGCCCGCCCAGGTTGCCGAGCGAGAAGCCGGTGACGTCCTCGAAGCGGCCGTCGCTGAAGATGTAGAGCGTGGCCGGCTTGGCCTCGACGACGTCGATCTCCATCTCGCCGGTGCCGAGCGTAATGCGGCCGGGATTCGCCAGCCCGTCGGCCAGCTCCAGCGCGCCGTGCAAGTCGGTGCCGCGGACGGTGGGCTCGATCGTGGCCAGCCGCTCGCGCAGCAGGCGGCGGTTGTCGGTGAACTCCTGCACGACCTGCGGCGTATCGGCGAAGCTGATGATCATGGCCGTCATGTCGGCGTCCATCTGGTCGATGAGCCCTCCCACCAGGTTCTTCGCTTCCTCCAACCGGTTCTTGGCGTCGTCGACGTCGTTGGCCGACATGCTGGCCGAATTATCGACCAGAAAGATAAACCGATCGCCGGTGAGCTTGGTGCCTTCCCACCCCGGCCGCAGCAGGGCCAGCATGGCCAGGGCGATTAATAGCAGTTGCAGAAACAAAAGCAGGTTCTGCCGCAGCCGCTGCCACAGGCTGTTGACGTGCAGGTCCTCGATCGAGCGCTTCCAAAGATAGGTGCTGGGCACCTCCAACGGCTGCCGCTTGAGCTTCAAAAAATACAGCGCAACGATGGCCGGCGGCACCAGGGCGAGCAGCCCCCATTGCCAGGGAGAAAGCGTATTGCGAAAAAAATCGAGCACGGGTCAAGGGTCGAGGGTCGAGGGTCGAGGGCCAGAATGGTGCCTTGGGCGTTTTGCGTCCTGCAGAATTGATGCCCGCAAGCCGCTGAGCATTCGCGCGACCCGCTCAGACTCACGATAGAGCTCTTCGTACTGCTTCGGCTGCAGAAACCCTTGCTGTCGGGCTATGTGAACCTGTGACACAAGCTCCATCAATGAGCCATAAGCAATCTCAAGGAATTGAGCAAAATCGACGTCGGAAGTGCGCCCACTGCCTTCGGCAATATTCGACGATATCGAAACGGCACAGCGCCGCATTTGGATCGTCAATCCGTACCGTTCATTGTCTGGAAACGAGCGCGTAATCTCGTAAATGCGACCCGCATGCTCAATCGCCTTCTGCCAGACTTCGAGTTTTTCAAACCGGAACATATCGAATTAGAGCTTCTGGCCCTTGACCCTAGACACTTGACCCTCGACCAATCCTACCGAACTAGCCCCCGCCGGCGGAGGTAGCTGCCGATTAAATCCTTCACGGGGGTCTGGTTGTTGGCCAGCAGGTAGTTCATGCCGCGGCGGTTGCAGAAATCCTGCGCGCCGGCGACGAAGGCGTTGAGCGTCGACTTGTAGCGCGCCAGGAGCGGGGCGCTGACGGTGATCTCGGCGACGTCCTGGTCTTCGCAATCGACCAGCTTGAGGTCGCCCTTCACGTCGGGGTCGAGCTCCTCCTGGCTCAGCACGTGGATGACGTACACGTCCATCCGCTGGGCGACGAGGTAGCGCAGGGCCGACTCGTAGCCGCTCTTGTCCATCAGGTCGGAGATCAAGACGACGATCCCCTTGCCGGCGTTGCGGAGGCAGAAGTTCTTCACGCCGTCGGCGAGCGAGGCGGTTTCGCCCGGCTGGATGCCGTCGAGGTATTCGAGCATCCGCCACACGCCGCGGCGGCCGCGGAGGACCGGGCCGCGGTGATGGACGCTCTGGCCGAGCGTTTCGATCCGCACGCGGTCGGTGCGAATGAGGCCGACGAAACCGAGGGCCGCGGCGAGCTGCTTGGCGTACATCAGCTTCGTCGGCTCGCCGAAATCCATCGACAGGCTGGCGTCGATCAAGGTGAAGAAGTGCAGGTCCTCCTCTTCGAGGAACAGCTTGATGATCAACTTGTCGAGCCGGGCGTAGAGGTTCCAATCGAGCGTGCGGAGGTCGTCGCCGGGGACATAGCTGCGGAAATCGGCGAACTCGACGCTCTGGCCCTTGCGCTTGCTGCGGCGCTCGCCCTTCATCCGGCCGCGAAAGACCTTGCGCGTGACCAGCTCGAGGCGTTCGAGCTGGGCCATCAGGTCGGGCGGCAGGAGGGTGGATTCGGTGGCGGGCATGGGGTGTTGTTGTCGGTTGTCCGTTGTCCGTTGTCCGTTGTCCGTTGTTGGGAGGCCTTCGATTGATGTAAGTCCTTAAAGTTTCGAAGGCGTCAACGTAAGTCCTTAAAGTTTCGAAGGTGTCACCGTAAGTCGTTAAAGATTCGAAGATGTCACGTGTCGCGTGGGTGGTATGGGTTCCGAGAAGTGGCAATATGGGAAGGCTGCGCGTGCCGGTTAGTTGTCGCGGGCCTATTTTGCTTCATTGGGGCGAGCATGTAGCAGAATCAGGGTTCGAATGGTTGTCGGGCGCGCGCAATCAGCGCGTCCCGATTGGGATTCAGCCTAATTAGGGAATGTGAACAGGTGTTCATTGGAGCATAGCGGAAATGGTGGCCAAAAGCTAGCCGCTAATTGAGCGCATTGCGACAAGACTGAATCAGTGGCAGTAGAAAGGCGACGGTGATACCGAGGAGCGCAATCCAAACGGAAACGAAGCCGATGAATAGCTCCAACGATTTGCCCCGCGTCGTCGGCCAGATGTGCGGGTGCGTCGGAGTTTTTGAAGAATCTTTCACCGTACCCGCCCGCTGAAGCGGGCTCGCCGTTTTTGGGGAGTGCAATTTACGCACGAGTAAGCCGTGGGGATGGGCGAGCTAAACCGCAAGCGGTGGGATTTACTTAATCAACTACTCACCTACTCACCTCACCTACTCACGCCACTTTCGTATCTTCCGCTTTCTCGGGGACTTTCTGCAGGATCTCGAGGAGGATTTTGTCCGGGTCGACGCCTTCGGCTTCGGCTTCGAAGTTGAGGATCACGCGGTGGCGCATGGCGGGGAGGAAGACGCGGCGGACGTCTTCGAAGCTGACGTTGTAGCGGCCGCCCAACAGGGCCCGCACCTTGGCGGCGAGTGTGAGCGTTTGGGCGCCGCGGGGGCTGGCGCCCCAGCGCAGATATTGATTGGTGATCGGCACGGCAAACGGTCCTTCGGGGTGGGTGGCGAGCGTGAGCCGGGCGATGTAGTCCTGCACGTGCGGTGCGAGGATCACTTCGCGCACGAGCTGCTGCCACTGGACGATCTCCGCGCCGTCCATCACCTTGTCCGGCTGCACGACGACTCCCTTCGTGGTCCGCTCGACGATCGTGTTGAGATCCTCGCGGCTGGAATAGCCCACCACGAGCTTGAAGAAGAAGCGGTCCAGTTGGGCCTCGGGCAGCGGGTAGGTGCCTTCCTGCTCGATGGGGTTCTGCGTGGCCATCACGAAGAACGGCTCCTTCAGCTTGTAGACATTGCGGGCGATGCTGATGGAGCGCTCCTGCATGGCTTCGAGCAGGGCGGACTGCGTTTTGGGCGTGGCGCGGTTGATTTCGTCGGCGAGGCAGATCTGCGTGAAGAGCGGGCCCTTCTGGAATTGAAATTCGCGCTTGCCCGACTGGTCCTCGACGATCATGTTGGTGCCCAGGATGTCGGCGGGCATCAGGTCGGGCGTGAACTGGATCCGCGAGAAGTCGAGGTCGAGCGTCTGGGCCAGCGTGCGCACGAGCAGCGTCTTGCCGAGACCGGGCACGCCTTCCAAGAGGCA
>CAZHIV010000012.1:0-4929 GCA_964532675.1 uncultured Planctomycetaceae bacterium | reverse complement strand
CGCCGCCGAACACGACGCCCGGCGCGCACCATTTGCTCCTCCCCCTCCCCACCAACAACCAAAACCAATGGATTGTGATGGAGTCGTTGGGCCCCGAGCCGGCGGGCGTGAATGTCGCCTTGGGCGACATCGACGGTGACTCGATTCCCGACCTCGTGGTCGGCGCCGCGCGACACGCATCGCCGTACATCAAGATTTACGGGATCGAGGAAACGCCTGGCGTGGCGGGTTCCTTCTCAACCTTTTTGAAAGTCGAAATCCCGGTTTATGACAGTAGTTTCCGTGGCGGAGTCCGCGTGGCGATCGGCGACGTGAACAACGACGGCTATGGCGACATCGTGTACGGACCGGCCGGCATTCCCGAGCCGGCGACGATCGCCTCGATTTTTGCGGGGCTTGGTGCCTGGCTCTTGGGCGGCTGGCGCCGGAGGCGCGATAAGTCGCCGCCCGCTTAGCGTATTCCCCAGTTCATCGACCAGCCTTCGCCCGCGGCGCTTCCGCCGCGGGCGTTTTTTCATCCGAAGGTCGGGCATGACCGCCACGGCGCCGCCAAACCCGTACGATGAAATTCCCTACGCGAGCCATCCGTATTGGCAGACGCATCCGGCCCGGTTGGCGACGGTCGCGCGGCTGTTCTCGCTGCCGGCGCCCGAGCTCGACACGATGCGCGTATTGGAGATCGGCTGCGCGGCCGGCGGCAACATCATCCCGCTGGCCTGCGCCTATCCCGAAGCCAGAATCGTCGGCGTCGACTACTCGCGCGTCCAGATCGACGACGGCCGCCGCCTGGCCGACGCGCTGAAGCTCAAGAACATCGAGCTCCGCCACGCCGATTTGATGGAGGTCGACGCCTCCTGGGGCGAGTTCGACTTCGTGCTCTGTCACGGCGTCTATTCCTGGGTCCCGCCGGCCCTGCAGAAGAAAATCCTCTCGATCGCGGCCGAGCAGCTCGCGCCCCACGGCATCGCCTACGTCAGCTACAACGCCTACCCCGGCTGGCACATGCGCGGCGTCGTGCGCGAGATGATCCGCTACCACGCCCTGCGGTTCGACAACCCGCACCGCCGCATCGCCGAGGCCCGCCGTATCCTCGACCTGCTCGTGCGACATGCGGTTGGCGGGGCCGAATCCGCGTACCAAAAACTGCTCCGGCTCGAGGCCGAGCTCCTCGCCAAGTGCGACGACCACTACATCTATCACGAGCACTTGGAGGAATACTGCGAGCCGCTGTACTTCCACCAATTCATCGATCGGGCCCGCGAGCAGGGCCTCGATTACCTGGGCGAGTCCCGCCTCGGCACGATGACGCCCACCAACTACGGCCCCGAGGCCCACCAATCGCTCAAGTCGTTGGCCCGCGACGCGATCGAGCTGGAGCAGTTCATGGACTACTTCAGCAACCGCACGTTTCGCGAGACGCTCCTGCACCGCGCTGGGCGAAAGCCGAACTACGAGCTGCAGCCCAACCTCGTGCTGCCGATGCACGTTTCCGGCATCGGCCGCGTGCAAGTGCCGCCCGTCGATTTCGCCCGCGGCGCGCAAACCACATTCCTCAGCCGCACCCGGGCTCCCGTCACCACGCCGCTGCCGCTCTTGAAGGCCGCCATCGTCGAGCTATCGGAAAACTGGCCTGCCGCGATGCCGTTCGACGAGCTGTTCGCCGCCTGCTGCCGGCGTTTGAACCTCGAAGCGACCGATCACGAGCGAACCCTGCTGGCCCGGGCGGTCCTGCTCGTGCTGACGTCCTCCGATATGCTCGACGTGTCCATCGAGCCCTCCAAGTTCACGATCGCTCCCGGCGAGCGGCCGCTGGCATCGCCGCTGGCCCGCGAGCAGGCAGAATCTCAAGAAATCGTCACCACCGGCCGCCACGAGTCGGCCCGCCTCACGCCCGACCAACGGCACGCCATCCATGCGCTCGACGGAACGAACGACGTGGCCGAAGTGGCCCGGTTGACCAAGTCGTCGAAGGAAACCGCCCGAGAGCAGATCGAACGCTTCGCCCGGCTGGCCCTGCTTCTGAGATGACAGTCGGTCAATGCAGCGCGAATGTCAATTGCCGAAAGGCGAGACTTGCGACCTAACCCGTCTTCTTTTTCGAGGATTTCGTAGCTTTCGTGGTACGCCGCTTGGTGACCGATTTTTTCTTGGGCGTGGCGGACTTCTTGGCGGCTGCCTTTTTCTTCGCCGTTTTGCGCTTCGGCGGACCGGCCGCCGCACGGGCGGCCAGCAGATCGAGCGCTTCGTTGAACGTCAGCTCTTCGGGCGCAGAGCCTTTGGGGAGCGAAGCGTTCGTTTCGCCGTCGGTCACGTACGGCCCGTAGCGTCCGTCGAGCAGTTGCACCTTCTGCTGGGTGACGGGCGACTCCTCGAACACCTTGAGCGGCTCTTTCTTGGCGGCCCGGCCGCGGCCCTGCGTTTTCGGCTGCGCGAGCAGGTGGAGCGCCTGCTGGAGCGTCACGTCGAGCGGCGAGATGTCGGCCGGCAGTGAGCGCGTCTCGTCGCCGCATTTCACATACGGACCGAACCGCCCGTTGTAAGCCATCACCGCGTTGCCCGATTCCGGATGCTGGCCCAAATCGCGCGGCAGAGACAGCAGCTTGAGCGCCGTCGCCAGGTCGACGTCTTGCGGGTTGATCCCTTTGAGGAGCGAGGCGTTCTTCGGCTTCTCTTCATCCTCCGGCGTGCCGCGCTGCACGTACGGCCCGAACCGGCCGACCTTCAGGTACACCGGCTTGCCGGTTTCCGGGTCGGTCCCCAGCGGCTCCTCGCCCTGCTGCGCCTGCTCCAATAGTTGCAGGGCAACCTCCAGCGTGACCTCGTCCGGCGGCGTTTCCTCGGGCAGCGACGCCGTGCGCTCGCCTTGCTCCACGAACGGCGAATACCGGCCCACGCGCACGTACACCGGCTCGCCGCCTTCCGGCGTGCCGATCCAAATGCGGCTGATATCGCGGGCATCGATCTGCTCGCCCTTGTGTTCCAGCTGCGGCTTGAGCCCCTGCGTGCCGTTGCCGAAGTAGAACGCATGGAGGTAGACGGCGTATTGCTGCTCGCCGCGGCTGATCGCGTCGAGGTCGTCCTCCATCTTGGCCGTGAAGCGGTAGTCGACCAGGCTCGCCAGGTGCTGCTCCAGCAGTTGAATCACCGAGAAGGCAACCCACGTCGGCACCAGCGAACCGCCCTTCTTGAAGGCGTAGTTTCGGTTCTGAATCGTGTCGATGATCGAAGCATAGGTGCTGGGCCGGCCGATGCCACGCTCTTCCAGCGCCTTCGTGAGCGACGCCTCGGTGTAGCGGCCCGGAGGCTGCGTGTTGTGTTCCTTTGCCGTCATGTCGACGCAGTGGAGCGCCTCGCCGACTTCCACGTGCGGCAGAACGACTTCTTGATCGGCCAGTTCCGCTTCCGGCGAATCGCTGCCCTCCACGTACGCCCGTAGGTAGCCGGGGAAATCGATCGTCTTCCCGCTCACCTGGAACACGCAGCCTTCGCCCTCGATCGTGATCGCGATCCGCCGGCCGCGGGCGTCGGCCATCTGGCTCGCCATCGTGCGCTTCCAGACCAGCTCGAAGATCTTGAATTCATCCGCGTTGAGCTCGTTGCGGAGCGAGTTCGGCAGCTCGAACGGATGGCCCGCCGGCCGAATGGCCTCGTGCGCCTCCTGGGCATTCTTGACCTTCGACTTGTAAACGCGCGGCTCGGCCGGCAGATACTCGTTGCCGTATTCCTCGGCTACCAGCCGCCGCGCGTCTTCGACCGCCCCCTTGGCCAGGTTCGTCGAATCGGTCCGCATGTACGTGATGTGCCCGTTCTCGTACAGGCTCTGGGCGACCTGCATCGCGCGGCGGGCCGTGAAGCCCAGCTTGCGGTTGGCTTCTTGCTGCAGCGTGCTGGTGGTGAACGGCGGATAGGGCTTCGACGTGTACGGCCTCTCTTCCACGTTGGAGACGCGGAACTGCCCGCTGCGAACCCGCTGGGCGAGCGCCTCGGCGGCCGGGCCGTCGAGCAGCATCATCTCTGCGTTTTTCAGGCTGCCGGTGGAAGGATCGAAATCCTTGCCGACCGGGATGCGGCGGCCGTCGACGGAGACGAGCTCCGCCTCCAGCTCCTGGGCGTTCGACTTGGCGAAGCGGCCGATGAGGTCCCACCACATCGCGGAGACGAACGCCATCCGCTCGCGCTCCCGCTCCACGATCATCCGCACGGCCACGCTCTGCACGCGGCCGGCCGAGAGCTTCGGCCGCACCTTGCGCCACAACAGCGGCGACACTTCGTACCCGAAAAGCCGGTCGAGAATGCGGCGTGTTTCCTGCGCCCGCACGAGACCATTATCCACGTCGCGAGGCGACTTGAGCGCTTCCTGAATCGCGTCTTTGGTGATCTCGTGGAATACAAGCCGGTGGACGGGCACCTTCGGTTTGAGGATCTCCAGAAGGTGCCAACTGATAGCCTCCCCCTCGCGGTCCTCGTCCGTCGCCAGGTACAAGGCATCGGCCGTTTTGAGCCGTTCTTTGAGCAGCTTGATCTGCTTGCTCTTGCCGGGCGGAATGATGTAGATCGGCGTGAAGCCCTCGTGCACGTTCACGCCCAGGTTCGACCACGGCTCGCTCTTGTACTGCGCGGGAATCTGTTTCGCCCCCTGCGGCAGGTCGCGCACGTGACCGATGCTCGCCTCGACCGTGAAGCCTTGGCCCAGGTATTTGCTGATGGTTCGCGCTTTAGCCGGCGACTCGACGATCACCAGCGCATTGCCGTAGCCGTTAGACCCCTTATTTGCCTTGCGTTTTGCCATGCTCGTGAGGCGTAGCCGATGAACTGCGGAGGAGAAAACACTTGACGGTGGCCGGGAATTCTATCTGTAGGGAACGGCCTCTGTGCCGTTCCTTCGCCCCGACGTTCGACGCGGAACGCCACAGAGGGCGTTCCCTACAG
>CAZHIV010000011.1:0-14956 GCA_964532675.1 uncultured Planctomycetaceae bacterium | reverse complement strand
AGTGGTTGTCGTGGCGCGCTGCGCCGCGGGCCGGGTTGGGGGCGCCGCGGGTGCCGCGGCCGCGGTTGGGGGCGCGCCGGCGGGCGCCCGCGCCGCCGAACGATCCCAGTCCGAGCACGACGAAGTGTCTCTTCGGTTTGGCCATCGCGGCATTATCCCACAAGCGGTTCTTCGCTGGCGTAAGCAATGGGCGGCTCGCGTCGGCCGAGCGAAACGGCCGCCCCGACGGTGATCGGCCCGAGCCGGCCGATGAACATCAACGCGATGATAATCATTTTCCCGGTCGGTGTCAGGTTCGGCGTCATCCCGGTGCTGAGTCCGACCGTGGCGAGGCCGGAGGCCACTTCAAAGCAGCCGTCGAGAAACAGCTCGCCCGAAACAAGGTCGGAATGCTGGAACTGCTCGACCGTCAGCAGGCAGATCAGGCCGACGATCGAGACCACGGCGAAGAGAAACGCGGTGGTGATGGCGCGGTCGATGACCTCCTGGGGGACGGTGCGGCGGGCGACGTGAACGCGCGCCGATCCCCAGAACGTGCTCCAGGCGCGGAGCACGAGGACGGCCAACGTCGATACCTTGAAACCGCCGGCGGCCGAGCAGGGTCCGCCGCCCACCATCATCAAAAGGATGACGACGAACAACGTGGCGTCGCGCAGCTGGCTGGTGTCGATGGTGTTGAAGCCGGCCGTGCGGCAGGTGACGGACTGGAACGTGGCGGCCAGCAGCCGCCGTGGCCACGACATCTCCCGCATCGCGTGCTGCGACTCGAGCACGAGCACGGCCGCGGCGCCCAGCACGATCAACGCGATGGTGCCGACGATCATGAGCTTGGTGTGGAGCATCAAGTGGCCCCAGCGGTCGCGCCACGGCCCGTGCCAGTTGCGCGAGACGTCGATCAGCACGGGGTAGCCGATGCCGCCCGAAACGATCAGCGCCATGACGGTGAGATTCACGAACCAATCGCCCTGGTAGGCGATGAGGCTGCTGTCGTTGAGGCTGAAGCCGGCGTTGCAGAAGGCGGAGATCGAATGAAACACGCCGTGCCACAGGGCCGTGCCAAGATCGTAGTCGAACAGGAACCGCGCGGTCAGCAGCAGGGCGCCGGAGAGCTCGAACAGGAGCGTGAACCGGACGACGCGGCGGAGCACGGCTTTGAGGTCGGGCTCGTCGCCCGTGCCAAGGGTTTCGGCCAGCAGGGTGCGGCTGTGCAAGGTCTGGCGAGCGCCCAGGCGAAGCGTGACGTAGGTCGTGACGGTGATGATGCCGATGCCGCCGAGCTGGATCAACAGCAGCACCACGCCCTGGCCAAGCCAGGAAAAGTCGTGGCCCGTCGAGCGGACCGTCAGGCCGGTGACGCACAGCGCGCTGGCCGCGGTGAAGACCGAGTCGACGAGCGAGATGGGCTCCTTGTCGGCCGCGCGCGAGTAAGGCGCTATCAGCAGCATCGTTCCGATCAGCACGCCGGCCGCGTAGCCGGCGAACGTGGCGCGGGCGGGGTAGCGGCCGAATGATCCGACGAAACGGGCCAACGCGATCTCCTTCTCAACCTGAAGCGATTTCAAGACCCTACCCTCTCCCTCCGGGAGAGGGCCGGGGTGAGGGTGAATTGGCGACAGGCAACGCGCCCTCACCCTACCCTCTCCCAAAGGGAGAGGGTTTTGAAACTGCTTCCTAGATGGAAGCGACCATCTTATCGCCGCGCGGCGGCGGTGAATATCCGGATTCACCGGGGCCGCGGGACGCATATTCCCATGAGCAAGCGTAGCACACGGCCGCGTTTCCGCTGCGCACTCGCGGGGGCGGCGGGCGGTTGTTAGAATGATCGCCCCAGCGGATTTCCTCGACGCGGGAGGCAGAACGATCGATGGCGGAAACCGGACGCTTGACACCGACTCAGTGGACCGTGTGCGTGATCGCCGCGATCGGTTTTGCGTTTGATATCTACGAGCTGCTGATGCTGCCGCTGATCATCGCGCCCGCTCTGCAGGAGTTGGGTGGCTTCGCCCGCGGCACGCCGGAGTTCGCCCGCTGGTTCGGACTGTTGTTTTACGTGCCGGCTGTGTGCGGCGGCATTTTCGGGTTGCTCGGCGGGTACCTCACCGATCGCTTCGGCCGGCGGCGCGTGCTCACTTGGAGCATCTTGCTGTACGCCTTCTCGGCGTTCTTCGCGGCGTTCTCCACGAATCTGTACATGCTGCTGTTTTTTCGAACGACGACGTTTATCGGCGTGTGCGTCGAATTTGTCGCCGCGGTGGCCTGGCTGGCGGAGCTGTTCGACGACCGCGCGCGGCGCGAGAAGGTGCTCGGCTATACGCAGGCGTTTTCGTCGGTGGGCGGACTGCTGATCGCGGTCGTCAACGGCCTCATCGCGCGGCACGTGATGCAGCTCCCGGAGCTCTCCATGCCCGGATTTCTCGAGCCCATCTTCGGCCAGTTCCCGGCGTCGAACCAGCCGCCGGTGTGGCGCTACACCTTGATGAGCGGGCTGATCCCCGCGATACCGCTGATCATCATCCGGCCCTTCCTGCCGGAGTCGCCGAAGTGGGTCGCCAAGCGCGCGGCCGGCACGCTCCGCCGGCCCAGCATCGCGGCCATTTTCTCGCCCGAGCTTCGCCGCACCACGCTCATCACCACGATCATGGTCGCCTGCAGCTACGGCGTGGCATTCGGCGCGATCCAACAGATGCCGCAGATCGTGCCGGGCCTCGATACGGTGCGCGAAAACATTCGGGATGCGACCGAGGGAAAACCGGAGGCCGAATCCAACGCAATCGCCGCAAAGACGAGGCAAGAAACCATTGCAAATTACACCAAGGCGCAGGAAACGGGCGGCCTCTTGGGCCGCCTCGCGCTGGCCATGATTGTTGCGCACGTCGTCAGCCGGCGCGCGCTGCTGCGGCTGTTCGTCGTGCCCGGCCTCGTGCTGCTGCCGCTCATTTTTTGGGGCTTTTCGCGCGGGCACGAGATTGTCTTCTTCAGCTTCGATATGAGCTGGCTGCCCGGCTTTCACCGCGTGAGCGTCTCGCTGTTGGGGATCGGAATCGCGCTGGCCGGTTTCTTCACGGTCGCGCAATTCAGTTTCTGGGGCAACTACTTGCCGCACGTCTATCCGATGCATCTCCGCGGCACGGGCGAGAGCTTTGCCGCCAACATCGGCGGCCGCATGTTCGGCACTCCCTTCGCCTATTTCACCCAGCGGCTGTCCGTGCTGTTCCTCGCCCCCGGCGCGGTGGGTGCCATCGAAGCGGCGCGCGCGACAGCGCTTGTCGCCGCCGGCGTAGCCTTTGCGCTATTCCTCATCAACTTCATTCTGTCGTTCGTGCTGCCAGAACCCGGGCACGACGCAATTTCGGAATAACCTCCACTCATGACCGAACCGCGCTATCGTTGGTATCGAGAACTTACGCGCTACCATTGGTTCGTGCTGATCGTAGCCGCGCTGGGGTGGCTGTTCGATACGATGGACCAGCAACTGTTCCTGCTGGCTCGGATCGACGCGATGCGTGAGTTGCTGGGCGACGTGGTCCCGCCGCCGGGCAAGGATCTGAAGGGGCTGGTCGCCGATTATAGCGGCTACGCGACTTCGATCTTCCTGCTGGGTTGGGCGGCCGGCGGCATCATCTTCGGCGTGGTCGGCGACCGATTTGGCCGGGCGAAAACCATGATGCTTACGATCCTCGTCTATTCGCTGTTCACCGGTCTCAGCGCATTCTCCATCGGGTTCTGGGATTTCGCGCTGTATCGCTTTCTGACCGGCTTGGGCGTGGGCGGCGAGTTCGCCGTGGGCGTCGCGCTGGTGGCGGAAGTCATGCCGGCCCGGGCGCGGCCCTATGCGCTGGGCCTGCTGCAGGCCCTGTCGGCGGTCGGAAACATGACGGCGGCCGTCATCAGCATGGGGCTGGGCCATTTGGAGCAGGGCGGGGCATTCGACCAGCTCATGTTGTTTGGCACCGAACTGAACGCATGGCGGATCATGTTCCTCATCGGCGTGCTACCCGCGCTGCTGGTGGTTGTCATCCGCCGCCGCCTGAAAGAGCCCGAACGCTGGGAGAAGGCGGTTCACGAGGACGCGATTGCACGGCAAGCCGGATCGTATGCCGAGCTGTTCGGCGATCCGCGCTGGCGCAAGAACGCGATCGTCGGCGTGATCATGGCATCGTCGGGTGTGATCGGCTTGTGGGGCATCGGATTCTTTTTCCCCGACCTCATCGACCTGGTGTTTCGCGAGTCTTTGCAGGAATCCGGGATGTCGACGGATGAGGTCAGCGGCCAGATTACTTGGTGGAAGGGCATCGCCTCGCTGATGGTGAATCTGGGCGCGTTCTTTGGCATCTATACGTTCGCGGTCGTTTCGCAAAAGATTGGGCGCAGGCCGGCGTTTTTCATCGCATTTCTCGCAGCGATGGGAAGCACCTTGCTGGTGTTCTCGCAATTGTCACAGCCGCGCGATGTGTTTTGGATGCTGCCGCTGATGGGCTTCTGCCAGCTTGCTTTGTTCGGCGGCTACGCGGTGTATTTTCCCGAGCTGTTTCCCACGCACCTGCGAAGCACGGGCACGTCGTTCTGTTACAATGTCGGCCGGATTGTGGCGGCCGTTGGGCCCACGGCGCTGGGAAAGCTGCGAAGCGAAGTGTTCAGCGATTATGCCGAGCCAATGCGCCCGGCCGCTATGGTAATGTGCGGTGTTTTCCTGATCGGAATCATGGCGCTGCCCTTCGCTCCGGAGACGAAAGATCAGCCCCTGCCGGAGTAAACAGCGTTAAACCGATCTGCGTCAGCCGCGTAGCGGCGATAGAACTTAGCCGTGGGCGTCAGCCCACGGTTGGCTGCGGGCGCAAACGTGAAGCCGCGCAGCGGCGGCATCGCACGGCACGGTGTCGCCGCTGCGCGGCTTGATGAGATCTCTTCGGCTTTCCGTGGGCTTACGCCCACGGCTAAGCGATGTCGCCGCTAGCGCGGCTGCGGCAATTATGAATTCGACGACAGGACAGTCCGAAGTTCACCGCGTTGTCATTGTCGGTGGCGGCTTCGCCGGGCTGAACGCAGCGCGGGCCTTGCGGCGGGCGCCGGTGCGGGTGATGCTGGTGGATCGCCGCAACTTTCACCTGTTCCAGCCGCTGTTGTACCAGGTGGCCACCGGCATGTTGTCGCCGGCCAATATCGCCGCGCCGCTGCGTTGGCTCGTCGAGCGGCAGGCGAATTGCGAAGTCCTGCTGGGCGAGGTGCGCGATATCGACGTGGCAGCCCGCCGCGTATCGTTCGACGGCCTTCAGCTCGATTACGACACGCTCGTCGTCGCCGCGGGCGCTCGGCACAGCTATTTCGGCCATCCGGAGTGGGAACGGTACGCGCCCGGTTTGAAGACGATTGAAGACGCGACGGAAATCCGCCGCCGGCTGCTGATCGCGTTCGAGCTGGCCGAGCGCGAGGCGGACAGCGAGGTCCGCCGGTCGCTGCTGACGTTCGTGATCGTCGGCGGCGGGCCGACGGGCGTCGAGCTGGCGGGGGCGATGGCGGAAATCGCGCGGCACAGCCTGCGCCACGAATTCCGCCGCGTGGATCCTTCCGAGTCGCAAATCCTGCTGGTCGAGGCGGGGGAGCGCATCCTGTCGGCCTATCCGCCGGAGCTTTCGGAGAAGGCGCGGCAGTCGTTGGAACATTTGGGCGTGACGGTGCGCACGACGACGAAGGTCTCCGAGATCGGTCCCAATCACGTGATGATCGAATGGGGCGGCACGCGCGAACCTCTGGCGACGCACAACGTCGTGTGGGCCGCCGGCGTGGAGGCGTCGTTCCTCGGCCGACGGCTGGCCGAGGCGACCGGGGCCGAGCTGGATCGGGCCGGGCGAATTCGGGTCGAGCCCGACCTGACGCTGCCGGGCCATCCGGAGATTTTCGTGCTGGGCGACATGGCCAGCTACCCGCATCAAACGGGCAAGCCGCTGCCAGGCGTGGCCCCGGTGGCTATCCAGCAGGGCCGCTTCGCCGCCCGGCTCGTCGCCGCCCGGATTCGCAATCGGCGGCTGCCAGAATTCCATTATCGCGACCATGGGAACATGGCGACGATCGGCCGGTCCGCCGCGGTGGCCGATTTCGGAAAGCTCCACGTCAGCGGGTTCGTGGCCTGGGTGCTGTGGCTGGTCGTGCACCTGATGAATCTCGTGAGCTTTCGGAACCGGCTGCTCGTGCTCGTGCAGTGGGGCTGGAACTATTTCACGTACGACCGCTCGGCCCGGCTGATTACCGGCCCGGCAGAGCTCGGCATTTCATCCCGGGCCCCGCCCTCCGAGGCGGATTCGACCAAAACCCCGGCCTCGTGAAAGCCTTACGCACGGGCCGGTCGTGTTGCTACAATGTGGAGACGTCGCTTTTTTCACCATCGCTCGGAGATCTCGATGACCAAGCCATCTCGTCGCGCGTTTTTGAAACAAGCGGTCGGCACGGCGGCCGCCTGTGCGGTGCTGCCGCGACTGGCCCGGGCCGATGTGAACAGCCAGATTCGCATCGCCGTGGTCGGCTTCAACAGCCGGGGAAAGAGCCACATCGACGGCTTCGCCGACCAGCTCGTGGCGCTTTGCGATTGCGACGAGCTGGTGCTCGGCCGCACGGCGGAGGAGTTCGCCAAGAGCCACGGCCGCAAGCTGGACCAGGTCGTCGACTTTCGCCGGCTGCTGGACCGCGACGACATCGACGCGATCTCGATCGCCACGCCGAACCACACGCACGCGCTGATCGCGGTGCGTGCCGCGCAGGCCGGCAAGGACGTGTATTGCGAGAAGCCGGTGAGCCACCACGTTTGGGAAGGGCGGCAGATCGTCAACGCGGCGCAGCGCTACGACCGCATCATCCAATGCGGCACGCAGGCCCGCTCCTACCGCTCGATCCGGCAGGCGGTCGACTACGTGCGCAGCGGGAAATTGGGCCGCATCCAATATGTCGTGGGCACGTGCTATAAGCCGCGGCCGCCGATCGGCAAGCGCGACGAGCCGCTGGTGATCCCCAGCACGGTGGACTACGACCTGTGGTGCGGCCCGGCGGCCAAGGTCGATCTCTACCGGCCGAAGCTGCACTACGACTGGCATTGGGATTACAACACCGGCAACGGCGACATGGGCAACCAGGGCATCCACCAGATGGACATCGCCCGCTGGTTTCTGGGCGTCAATACGCTCTCGCCGCGGGTGGTGAGTTTCGGCGGCCGGCTGGGCTACGACGACGCGGGCAACACGGCCAATACGCAGGTCGTGCTGCACGATTACGCCGAGGCACCGCTGCTGTTCGAGACCCGCGGCCTGCCGCGGTCGAAGGAGGCGCAAGCGAAGTGGGGCCAGTCGATGGACGACTATCGCGGCGCGCAGATCGGCGTCGTGGTGCAGTGTGAAGAAGGGCACGTGCTGTCGACGGCCGCGTACGACCGCGCGGAAGCGTTCGGGCCGAACGGCGAGCGGATCGAAACCTGGCGCGGCGGCGGCAACCACTTTGCCAATTTCCTGGAAGCCGTGCGGTCGCGCAATCCGAGCGATCTCAACGCGCACATTCTCGAAGGCCACCTTTCGAGCGCGCTATGCCATACGGGCAACATCTCGCACCTGCTGGGCGAGCGGCAGACGGGGAGCGAGATTCTCGCGTCCGTCGAAAGCAACGAGCGGCTGCACGAGTCGGTTCAGCGGATGCTGGCCCACTTGCGGGCCAACGAGGTGGACGTCGACAGTCCATCCGTCACGGCCGGCGCGTGGCTGGAGATGGACCCGGCGACCGAGCAGTTTACCAACAACGCCGCGGCCAACGACCTGCTGCGCCGCGAGGGCCGCCGGCCGTTCGTGGTTCCGGAGGTGGCTTAGCGCGGGCGATCTCACGCAAAGGCGCAGAGGCGCAAAGTCGGAAGATACTCCCGACGGACTTTGCGCCTTGGCGTGCGTTCACTCTTTCTTCGATAGGTGCTTGCTGCGATGAAGTCCGTCATTGGGTTTATTGCCACCTCGATTCCTCTTGTCCTCATGGTTCAGGCACCCGTGTTCGGCGAAGTGACGGTCGAGCGGAGCGAGCGGGGGGCCGTGGTCAAGATCGACGGCGAGCTGTTTACCGAGTACCTCATCCAAGCGGGCCAGTCGCCGGCCATGTGGCCGGTCATCGGGCCGGCCGGCGCGGAGATGACGCGCCGCTACCCCGTCGGCCCCCAGCGGACCGGCGAGACGACCGACCATCCGCACCATCAATCGATGTGGTTTACGCACGATAAAGTGAACGGGGCCGATTTCTGGGCCGCAAATGTCCAGTCCGCGGCCGGGGATGCAGATTCCGACGACAGTAAAGGGGCGCGGATCGTTCATCGCGAATTTGCCGCGCTGGAAAGCGACGGCGCGACCGCCCGCATCGTGGCGCGCAACGATTGGATGAACGGCGAGGTGCGCATCTGCGAGGACGAGCGGACCATCGTCTTCGGCACGCGCGAGGGCGGCGATCGATGGATCGACTTTACGATCGTTTTGAAGGCAGCGGAGGGCGACGTCTCGTTCGGCGATACGAAGGAGGGTACGTTCGCGGTGCGGGTTGCGGATTCGATGCGGTTCGAAGCGCAGCCGGGGGGCCGGGTCGTCAACAGCGAGGGCCAGGTCGACGACGAGGCCTGGGGAATGCCCGCCCGCTGGGTCGATTATGCGGGACCCATCGCGGTAGCCGGGGTCTCAGACCCCCGCCACAATGAGACCGCCGGCATCTTAATCATGAGTCATCCGACGAGTTTCCGTCCCGTGCCGCGATGGCACGTCCGGGGCTACGGCCTGTTCGCGGCCAATCCGTTCGGCGAGCACGACTTCCCGAGCACCAAAGCGGCCAAGCAAGGTGCGACCACGATCCCGTGCGGCGACGAACTGGTGCTGCGCTACCGCGTGGTGCTGCACCGCGGCGCGACGGACGTCGCGGCGATGGAAGCGGCGTTCAACGAGTTCGCCGCCGAGTAGTGCGACGCGCCACGCTAGCGATGCCTTCTTGCAGTCGCTGCTATTTTTCCAACTATTTTGCTCCCGCGCCGATTTTTCGCTAAAGTCGGCCGGCCGAACTGCCGACAACTACGTTGCGGCGCCTTTGCGCGCTCGCGCTCTTCTACCATTCTCTTCCAGCTACGCGGGTACGATCGTGACAGCAAAACTTACCGTGCTCATTCCCTGCAAGGATGAGCGCCGCAACATTCGTGCTTGCATCGAGTCGGTGCAAGCAATCGCCGACGAGATTCTCATTGCCGACTCGGGCTCGACCGACGGCACGCTGGAAATCGTGCGGGAGATCGGCGGTTGCCGCGTTATCGAGCGGGAATTTGTCAATTTCGCGGACTTCAAGAATTGGGCGATTCCGCAAGCGCAACACGAATGGGTGCTGCTTGTCGACGCTGATGAACGCGTTACGCCGGGTCTGGCGACGGAAATACGTGCGCTCAAGGAAGCGCCTCCAACAAACAAGGACGGCTATTGGATCGGCCGCGCCAATCATTTTCTGGGCCATCGCATCAAGCATTGCGGCTGGAATACCGACGACGTGATCCGCTTGTTCCGCCGCAAGTGCCGCTACCAGACTCGTGGCTTGAATATCGAGCATACGGAAGTGGACCTGCCGCGGGAGCGCCTGGGCCGGCTGACGCATCCGTTCATGCACTACACGACTTGTAGCACCGACCATTATCTCAATATGCACATCCGCTATGCGCACTTCGGAGCGCTGCATTTTGAAGAAAAGGGGCGCCGGCCCAGTGCGCTGGCAATGGTCACCCGAGCGCCGCTGCGATTCTTGCAGTTATATTTCTTGCGCCTGGGCTTCCTCGATGGACTGGCTGGCTTCCAGGTCTGCATGCATACGGCCTATTATTCCTTCCTCAAGCAAGCAAAGCATTGGGAGATGCATTACGGCCTTGCCCAGCCCGACCCCGAGGCCGATCGCCTCGCTAATGACGATGTGGAACCGATTATTCCCTTCGCGCAATCGCGAACGGCCGGCGATACACCGCGGACCAAGGGGCGGCGCCATGCGGCCTGAGCGAGGGCGAGTGCGATCGCTTGCTTGCAATTCCTGCGTTATGCACGAGACTTTTCGATCAACGGCAGTACGGGACCCGGCAATGCCTCAACTCAGTTCTTGGCCCGCAAACTACCGCATCATTGAAATCGATCCGGCGAATGGCCGCTTGGGCGATTCCTTTGTCCGCAACGGACACAGCGGATACCTTGGCGTGGCACACAACGAGCGCCGCCGCCGGGCGATTGTCGATAAGTATCCGAGCCTTGCCGGCGCCGTGACCACTTATCGGCCTCCTCAACTCGTACGCCAAAACAACGCAGAGCTACTCATCCTGTCGGGAACGAGTGCGCTTCACGTGTGGTCGTACCGCAACGTGCGGCATGCCCAGTTCGTGGCTTGGAAGTTGTCGTTGCATCCTATTGCGCTGCTGGCGACGCTCGGCTGGTTGATCCGCTTTATCTTTGGCCAATACAAGATGCCTTTCCGGTTGAATAGCGGCAGCGGCCACCGGTGGGGTTATCTGGTCAGTCGGGTCGCGCGCCCCAAGCGCACCTGCCACGCGCAGCGGCACTTCATCCCGCACGGTCTTGGCATGAAAGGCCTCATTGCGAAATTTCACGACGAGCAAGTCGACTACGTGGTGCTACGCTGGTTCGAGGAGCTGCCCCAGCACGAGCCGACCGGCGATGTCGACATCCTGGTCGCCGACGAACACCAGGGGCGCGTACTGCAGATTTTGGAGTCTGGTCCCGCCGTCCGGCCGTGCGATCTCTACACGCCTACGGGTTTGCCCGAATCGTCGTACCAAAGGGTTTCTTACTATCCGCCGGACGTGGCTCGACGCATTCTGAGGAATGCCCGGCTGCACCGGGGCTTTTGCCGCGTGCCGAGTGAGTCGGATTACTTCCACAGCCTGGCATACCATGCCGTGTACCACAAAGGCCGCAAGTCCAATCTGCCGGGCGCGGAGAAGTATCGGACGGCACGCCGCTCATCGCGCGACTTCAAATCGCTTCTGCCGGGAATGGCGGCGGACCTCGGAATCGACGTGGAAATCAGCCTCACCGGCCTTCATGCGTTCCTGCAACGGCAGGGCTGGTCGCCGCCGGCGGATTGGTTCACCCGGCTGGCGAAAAGCGCCCCGCACGATCGCTGGTGGGCGGAATTGGCGGCCGCGGGCACCGACATTCCCACCATGGATCGCCGCTTTACGGTGTTCGTGATTCGACAAAGCGCGGTCGATGCCGGCGTCCAGGAGCGAATCATTTCGATGATCGAACGCCACGGGTTCGTCACTTTGGCCCGAAAGACGCTGACGCCGGAAGAAGTTCAGTACGGTAAGCGGAGAACGCGCGACGGGAATTGGGGCCCCGGGCCGCGCGACCACATCGGTGGCGATCCGGCCGTCATCCTGGCCGTCTACGACCCGCAACCGATCGAGCCGACTCGCAAGCAACTCAAGCGATTTCCGCACATCGCCAACGCCCGCACTCTGGTGAAAGAAGACATCCGCCGGCAGATCAACGAAGAGATCGCGCCGCGACACCCGATCAACGGCCTGCATTCCAGCGACTACGGTGGGGAATCACACCATTTCCTGCACACCTTCGCGCCCGAGCTGGTGGGCATGGTCCAGGAAAAGATCGTCGCGCTGGGCGGACAACCGGCCGAGCGACGAATGGCAGCTTGAATACGCCATCAGTCGGCTTTGCCGATCGCACCCTCCACTGTCGAGCGAATTGTTGGCGACTTCCGATTTGCCAAGCGTGATGAAGTATCAAGGCCGGTGGCGCCGCCGACGCTCGTTCGGACAGTTCATGGAGTGGGATGCGAGCCTACCCGAAGAGCTCATCGACCGGGCCTGGCGCGATCCGGACGTGCTAATCGCTGAAGGGACGCGACTGCAGTACAAGCCACGTTGCAGCGTGGTGCGCCTCGACCGCGGCGACAACGGGTTTGTCTGGAAGCGGCATAACTGGGGCGACTTCGGCCGCACGCTGCGAAAGACGTTCTCGCGGCCGGTCGCAAAAAAGTGCTGGATCGACGGCCGTTTCCTATGCGAAGCGGGTGTCCCCACGCCACGGCCTCGGCTCTATCTCGAACGTCGTATCGGGCCCGTCAACACGTATTCGTATCTGCTCACCGACTATGTGGCCGGCACGTCGCTCTACCGCTATATGCGTTATCAGCGGCCGGCAAAGCCTGTCATCGTGCATCTGGCTCGTCAGGCCGCGGCGATCTGGCAGCAACTGGACGATTTGCGAGTGCAACACAACGATTTTCAGACCGAGAACTTTCTGGTCGACCCGCAGGGAAAGCTGTGGCTCATCGACTTGGAGCGCCTGCGCCGCTGCGGTCAAACGGAGGATTTGCGGCGTCGACAAATTCGCGACATCCAGGATCTGCTCCACCCCCGCAACTGGAGGGCAAATCCGGGCGCGGGCGAATTGTTCCGTCGCGAGATGCTCAAGACGCCGGCCGCGATCGAGGCGCTACGCGAAGGCGGCCGGGACGCACATCCGTTGAGCCAGCCCGTCGAAACCCGCAATCAAGGCTCGCACCTGGTAACGGTGCTGATCCCGTGTCGCGACGCGGCCCGTACAATCGTCTCCTGCCTGAAATCGGTCCGCGACATGGCCGACGAGATTCTTGTCGCCGACGCGGGCTCGACGGATGAAACGCTCGCGCTGGTTCGCGACTTTGGCGGCTGCCGGATTATCCAACAACAGACTGCCGACGCCGCCGCGTTCGAGTCGTGGGCCTGCAAGCAAGCGCGGCATTCCTGGGTTCTCCGGGTCCTGCCGAACGAGCAAGTCAACTCCGAGCTGGGCAGGGAGGTGCAGGATCGATTGGCCACCGAGCCGGCAGAGGACGCTTTTCGGATATCGCGATCCTATTACTTCCGAGGCCGCCCGTTGAAGCACGTTGCGGCGCGCGATTCGTCGGTGCGGCTTTTCCGAAAGGATGCAGTGCGCTTCGAAACTCGAGGCGGGCAAGTGGAGACGATTATTCGGTCCGAGCGCGTCGGCCGCCTATGCTATCCGCTGGCTTGTGAATCGTGCTTCGACATCCGCCTTCAACTTGAAGCCATGGTGCGCGTCGCCGCCGATGCCGGGGAAGCGGCCCATGCACAGGGCCAACGGCCGAGCCTTTGGGCGGTGCTCGGCAAGGCGCCGTGGCAGCTCATCAAGTCGTATTTCCTCCGCGGCGGATGGCTCGATGGATGGGCCGGTCTGCAGGCGAGCGTCTTGTCGGCCTTTGCGGTCTATTTGCGGGAGAGCATGCTGTGGGAGCTCCAACAACCAGTCGGCCTTTCTGCCGGAAATGAAGTCGCCCGGGAACTTAAGGTATTCGCTGATTCCATGGAGCCGGCTGCTCCGTCGGTCGTCTACCCGTACTCCCGGCCGGAGGAAGAAATGCCGCTCCGCGATGCCGACAGGCGGCAGATGCATCGGGCTGCATGATACTTTATCAAGGCGATATGCGCGCACGCGCAGCTAAACTGATTGCAGACCGGAGCTCGGACATGCAACTTGAAGAATTCTGTAAACTCGGCACACGGATTATCGAAATCGAGGCAACCAATGGAGCGCTTGGTTCTCGGTTGGTCGGCGCTGGCGCGAGG
Source organism: uncultured Planctomycetaceae bacterium (assembly GCA_964532675.1). Lineage (GTDB taxonomy): Bacteria > Planctomycetota > Planctomycetia > Pirellulales > Lacipirellulaceae > JABDGM01. Next base: position 1,323 of record CAZHIV010000011.1, on the reverse strand, counting down.
TATCTCGCAGTCGCGGCAAGCGAGCAGCGTGGACTGGCCATTGGGGAAAAGTTTCCAGCGCTCGGAGAGTGCATCACGACGCACCGTTCTTCTCGGGCCGTCCGTCATAACAACGCGGACATTTTGATTCTGAATGGTCGAGACTCGCTCGAGCTCGCCAGCATTGAATCCGTGGGTCATGCCCGCTATGTGGCGGTGAGACTGAGGCCCACGCCGCTTTGTTTTCTGGCGATCCAGCTTGGTTTGCTTCAATGCATTTTGCGCCGGTTCGCTTTGCCGCGGCTGGTGCGCTGCGGGGGGACAGACGCCGCGCCAAGCCTGATCGTGTTTCGCGTGCGTCGGCCGCGGTCGCGGAGCGCACGCCGATTTGTTCCTCACGCCCTTGGCTTGGAATGCTTTCTCCGCCGTCTTCAAACCGATGGCGTCCGGCATGCCGTGCTGCGCGGTTTCGAAGCGTTGCCCAGCATCGCGGCTGGCGCCGAAATCGATCTGCTTGTCGACGATCGTGACGTCGAACGACTGCACGCCGTGCTCGACCAGGGCCCCGGAATCGAACCCGTCGACATTTACTCCGCGACGGGTTTGCCCGGTTCGAACTATTGTAAAATGGCATACTTTCCGGCGCACCTTGCGGAGGAAGTGTTGCAGCGAGCGGTCGACCACCGGGGGTTGTGCCTGGTGCCAGCGGCGCGGGAGCGCTTTTTGAGCCTGACATACTACGCGCTTTACCATAAAGGCTTCCAGTCCGGGCTCTTGCGGCGCGGCGAGCATCGGCCGCGCTGCTTACGGCCTGATCAAGATTACGCGACGATCCTCGGCGAGCTGGCGCGCCGGCTCGGCATTAGCGTCCCGATGACGCTGGAGGACCTGGATGAATTCCTTGAGTCGCAGGGTTGGCGGCCGCCTTACGACATGCTCGTTCGGCTATCGCGAGGCAACGATTGGCTCTGGTCGCTGGTGAAAGGTGAATTGACGGCCGACGTGGCCGACGACGGATTGGCGGTGTTCGTGCTGCGCGAGGAAGCGATGCGACGCGGCGGTATTGAGCGGGCTGCGCGCTGGCTCGAAGGGCAGGGATTTCAGGTCGTGGTCGCGAAGCCTTTTAATTTGCGACAATCCGAGCGGATTGCGCGGAAGATACGCGGCGGGAATTGGGGGCAGGGGCACTGGAAGATTCCCAGCGGCGGTCCTGTCGCCGCCATCGTCGTCTACGACCCGGCGCCCATCCGCCACTTCTGGGCGCGCCGCCGCCGGTTGAGCGGCGATGCCCGCCAGCGCGACGAGCCCCAGTTTCAGTGCGGTTCGAACCATCGATACTCTCCT
>CAZHIV010000010.1:0-3668 GCA_964532675.1 uncultured Planctomycetaceae bacterium | reverse complement strand
CCAATGCCAGCGATCGGCTTGTCGTCGTCGACGACGGGCTGGGCGATACGATTATCCAACGGCAAGCGCCCGATCAACGGTCCGGTTCGATCAGCATTGCTCCGGGCCATCCCGTTAGCATTGCCCCGCCGGTCTTTTACGAGAGCATCGAGCGCGTTGATGTTATTCCCGTCAATCCGATTACCGCTCAGACCGGGGCTGATGGCCTCGGCCGCTTGTTCGTCTTCAAGCACGATCCGTTCGAGAGCAACGACCAACTGGCCAACGCCACGTTCCTCGGCTCCGGGGCGACGATCAATGTCGACCCGACGGTCGATCCGGGACCGGGACCGCTGGGCGCGCCTGCCGACCAGGACTGGTATCGCGTTGTCGCCGAAACCACCGGCACAATCGACGTGCAGGTGTATTTCCAACAGCAAGGCGACTTGGCGAATGGTCGCGCCGGTTTGCCGGGTGACGGCGATTTGGAACTGGAGGTTTACGATGTAGACGGCGACCTGATTACAGGTTTCGGCACGAACGAAACAGGAGTTGTCGACGACGCCGACGAACGCATTCGTTTCCCAGCCGTCGAAGGCCAAACGTACTATGTGCGAGTCTTGGGCGCGAACGGCGCCATCAACATCTACAACATGGCGATCGTCAACCATGCTCCGAACGTCCCCTACGACATCGAGCTGGACGATTTGCTGATCAACGGAGCGCCCAACCCGCCGGGTCAGAACGACAACAGCGATACGGGCCGCTCGCAGACCGACAACATCACCTACGACAACACGCCGCAGATCTACTTCCGCCTGGACGACGACATCTTCCTGGAAGACCTGCCCGGCAACCCGGGGCCGGATACGCCTCCGGACGAAATCATTCCGATTCCGTTCAACCCCGAGCAGACGGCCGTCCCGACGGTCGCCGGCTACCGCGTGGCGATCTTCGTCGAAGGCGATCCGCAGCAGCCCGGACAAGACCCCCAAGTCCCGGTCGGCTACGCCCGTAAACTGGCCGGCGTCGACGGCGTGTACGTGTTCGATTTCAACACCGATGCGCTGGCGGCGCCCTTCGTCCTTACCGACGGCAGCCACTTCCTCAGCGCCAAGGTGGAAATGGCCGACCCGGCCGACCCGCTGCAAACGGGCTTCGGCGCCCGCAGCGTGTCGCTGGAGATCAACGTCGACACGATCGTGCCGCCGGTCTCCTTCGGCGACCCGGCCGCCGGCAGCGACGACGGTCTGCACCCCGACAGCGACAGCGGCGTGCAAGGGCCGGGCAACGAGGATACGCTCGACGACCGCATCACCAACGATGAGACGCCCACCTTCTGGGGCCGCGCCGAGGCCGATTCGTTCGTCCGCGTCTACGTCGACGTCAACTTGAACAACGTGATCGATGCGGCCGACGTGCTCATCGGCCAGACGACGGCCATTCCGCTGGACGGCACCAACCAGTTCCCCGGCGGCGAGTGGGAATTGACCAGCACGGTCAACATGAACGATCCGGACCTCTTGGCCGCCTTGGGCGATCCCAATATCGACGGCCTGCGCCGCCTGCTGGTCAGCGCCGAAGACGTGGCCGGCAACCTCAATCTGCCGGGCGACGGCCTGCCGCTGCCCGATCCCAACGACTTGCAGCAGATTTTGGACATCTTCATCGACACGCAAGGCCCGCAGGTCACGGACGTTTACATCACCGGCGATCCGGGCTTCGACCTGTTCGACCTGAAGAACCCGGGCGGCACGCTCGTTCCCACTCCGCTGGTTTCCCAACTGTCGATCGACGTGCAGGATCTGCCCGACCGCGTGGTGCAGTTCCTCTACAACGCCCTGCAGGAAGGGGATAACGGCAACCCGGCCGAGAACCCGGGCCATTACCTCTTGATCGGCGACGCCAACGGCATCATTCCGATCGAGTCTGTCGAGTTTAATCCCGATCCTCCCGTCGCCGGCCAGCCGGCCACCGGCACGCTCGTGCTGACGTTCTTCGAGCCGCTGCCCGATGACCGCTACACGCTGATCATTTCGGACGAGGTGGTCGATCCGGCCGGCAATGCGCTGGACGGCGAGACCAACACCGTCGAACCGCAGGAAGCCCCCGGCTTCCCCAGCGGCGACGGCCAGCCGGGCGGCGATTTCGAGATGCGGTTCACGGTCGACACGCGGCCCGAACTGGGAGCGTTCGCGGCCGGCAGCGTGTGGGTCGACACCAACGGCAATTTTACGTTCGATCCGACCAATCCGGACTTCGTCAACCGCGACATCACCTATGCGCTGGGCTTCACCAGCGACGACATCTTCGCCGGCAATTTTGCGGCCAATCCGGCCGACGTGGCCGACGGCTTCGACAAGCTGGCCGCCTACGGCAGCACGGGCGTCGGGCTTTCCGGCCCGTTCCGCTGGCTGATCGACACCGACAACGACGGCGTGCCGGACGTGCAGACCATCGACCCGGCCAACGTCAACGGCACGCCGGTGGCCGGCGACTTCGACGGCCTGGTCGCCAACGGCGACGAAGTGGGCCTGTTCACCGGCACGGTCTGGCACTTTGACACCGACCACGACTTCATGGTCGACCTGGCGCTCCCCACATCGATGCGGGGCTGGCCGATCGTGGGCGACTTCGACGGCGACGGCTTCGACGACCTGGGAACCTGGTCCGACGACCGCTTCCAGATCGACGTGGCGGGGGGCGTGCAGAACGGCTGGGACGGAACGGCCGACTTCGAGTTCTACTTCGGCTTCATCGGGGTCCGCGAGCGTCCCGTGGCGGCCGACATGAACGCCGACGGCATCGACGACCTGGGCCTGTGGGTTCCCGACCGGGCCGGCCTGACTCCCGAAGAGCAGTCGGAGTGGTACTTCCTCTTGTCGGATCCGGACTACGACAACCTGGCCAACAGCACTTCGGTGCTGGATCGGATTGTGCCCGGCTTCGATCCGGTGCACGGCCAGCCGGTGATGGTGGTGCCGTTCACGCCGGTTCCGTTCGGCAACGACCTGCACGCCACCATATTCGACGAATTCGCTTCGCCGATCGTCGGCAACTTCGACCCGCCGCCGACCGGCGGCGTGGGGGGCTCGCCGAGCACGCCCGGCGCGACGTTCACCAACTTCGTCAACCAGTACGACGTGGACGGCGACGGCTTCGTGGCGCCCAACGATGCGCTGCTGCTGATCAACCACATCAACACCAGCGGCTCGCACGTGTTGTCAGGCGCGGCCAACGGCGGCGTCTACATGGACACCGACATGGACGGCTACGTGGCGCCGAGCGACGTGCTGGGCGTGATCAACTACCTTAATAGCGGCGGGGCCGCCGAGGGTGAAGACGTCGCCGAAGGGGAGATGGTCGACCGTTCGGCTTCGGCAACCGCCGCAGCGCCGGCCGCCGATCCGCTCGACACGAGCCTGGTCTCGGCCTCGTCGGCTCAGCCGATCTCGGCGCTGGCCGCGATTGAAGGCCGGCGAAGCGTGGCGCAGTCGACCGAGTCCGTCAAGTCGGACCCGGCCGACGATGCGGCCTTACTGGCCCGCGCCGCCGGTGCGCAGCGCGCCGCCGGCGCGATTCTCCGCAGCCGCGACGACGACGAGCTGTTCTCGCTCGACGCCGTCCACGAAGCGCTCTCGCTGGAGGCCGTGCTCAGCGACATCGCCGCCGACGTGACCAGTTCCCGC
>CAZHIV010000009.1:0-5765 GCA_964532675.1 uncultured Planctomycetaceae bacterium | reverse complement strand
GCTTGCCGCAGTCGCCGTAGTCGGCCAGCAGCTTGGCTTCGTCCCGCACGCCGATCTGCCGCATTTCGATCCGCGTTTGAAACTCGTTGGCCAGCGACTTCACCAGGTCGCGGAAGTCGACGCGGCCCTCGGCCAGGTAATAGACGATCACGCGTTCGCCGCCGTACAGATGCTCCACATCGACCAAGCGCATGTCGAGGCCGAGCTGCGCGATCTCCTGACGGCAGACATCGTACTCGCGCCGTTCCTGCTCGAACATCTTGCGCAGATCGCGGATGTCGTCGTCGGACGTGCGGCGCAGGATTTGGCCTTGCTTCGGATCGACGAGCTGTGCCACGGCCGAATCCGTCGCTTCGCAGAGGACCTCGCCCGCTTCCAGCCCACGGTTGGTGCGGGCAATGACCTGGTCGCCGCGCGCAAACGTGTCCCGGCCGCGGGGCGAAAAGACCCCGAGGTTGCGCATTACCCCATGGCGAACGATGTATCTGGCCATGCGTGTGGGTCAAAAAAGTGAGGCCATCGGAGGATTTCGATGTCAGCCCCCGGCTCTGCCGGGGTTTTTTCGCGCGGCAACATGTCGCGCTCATTCAAAACCCCCGGCAGAGCCGGGGGCTGTCGCTGTTTTTAGTTCCCGGATGCCCTCAAATAAGTATACCGTGGTAACCATAAAACTACAGATTGAGTTTCAACGCGCCGCCTCGTGCCAGGCGATTTCGCCGCTGTCGACCTGCCAATCCAGGCCAAAAAACCCCCAAGCGCGAACGTCGGCCGTGCCTGCGGACAAAATGTTCGGCCCCAATATCATGAGATCGGGATAGACGATGCCGGAGACGAACCAGCGAAGCCGGTCCGTGAACCGCATACCGGCCAGTCCGGTGCCGCCGACAACGCCCACCATGGCCACGTCGCTGCCGGCGCGGGGGCGAACCATTACGACGGCCAGGTCGTCGCCCGCTTCGGTGCGATTGCCGACGCGGACCTGCCCGCGGCGGACCTCGACGGGCGAATTGGCCAAGAGCAGCGGCCAGGCCCGATTCGTGTCGGCGTTGCCGTAGAGTATCACGCTGCGATCGGTATCGGCGTTGAGATCGAAGCGCTCATCCGGCAGCACTTCGAGCGCGCCGCCGCCGCGGTAGTAGAACGTCTCCGCGTCGTAGCGGGCCTTGGCGGCGGCCCAGCGGTTTTCCTCGTCCGTACCTCCGGTGCCGTAGACCAGCAGGGCGTTGTGGTCGAACGCAGCATTGAACGTCCCGTAGCGTGCGGGGCCTTTAAGCTGCGTCGACGGCGCGTCGGCGGCCGACCATTCGTCGCCCTGCCGCTCGAACCACAGCATTTTCGATTCGCCCGGCCAGGGAAGCCAGTGCACGGCCTGGCCGTCGAGCGTCACGTCGATCGGCTGATCGGGCGCCAGATGGGCGACATCGAGCGCGAGGCGGGCCACGTTGCTCGTGTTGGCGACAAATGTGCGCGTCTCAACGCTCTGGCGGATCGCCACGTGGCTCGGGCTGAGCTGCTCCTGCTGCGCCTCGATGCTCACCCAATGGCAACGGCTCGAAACGGCCGGGTTAGCCGTCGTGAAATCGACGAACGCCTGCTCCGCCCGCGGTTGCGTCGATTGGTGCCGGAAGAATTCCATCATCTGCGGCCAATCGCAGCACTCGTGGCCCCACCAGTGATCGGCGCTGGGCTGCTCGTAGTAGACGAAGTTGGAGTGGAACGCCGCCAGGCGAGAGCGCATGAAGCGGGCCTGGGCGGGGGGAACGTTCTGATCCGCCGCGCCGTGCAGGAGGTAGACGCCGGTGTTCGACAGGTTCGTGAGCAGCTTGAGCGTGTCGCTCGCCGAATAGCCGCGCAAGAGCAGGGCGTCGATGCGGGTGGGCGTTTCGGCCGAGGGCATGCCGCCGCCGTAGGACCAGAAGCTGATCCAGCCGGAGCTCGGCCCGATGGCCGCGAAGCGGTCGGGGTACGTGACGCCCAGGTGCCACGTGCCGTGGCCGCCCATCGAATGGCCGGTGAGGTACGTGCGGTGGAGATCGCCCGGATAGTGCTTCTTCGCGTCGGCCATGGCTTCGAGCACGTCGCGTCGGCCCCATGCTTCCCAGTCGAAGCCATACGGCCGTCGGCCTTGGGGTGCGACCAAGTGCGCCCACTCCTTTGGTTCGTACTGCGCGACACATGCGTCGCAACTCGCGCCGGCGCCGTGAAGCGCGACAATCGTCGCGGGCCGCTTATCCTCCGCAGCCGTCTGTGATTCGACAGCCGGCCGTACGGCATACGGCTGGAGGCTGCCGTCGATGCCGCTGCGGAACGTGCGGATGTGAATGTCCAGCGGGCCGACGATTTGCAGTTTCACGGTCGACTCGTCGAGCGGCGCCGCGGCGTCGTTCGACCCGTCCGCAGCGGCGCGCGTCAGCCGGATGTCGTATTTCACCTGCTCGCCGGCGTCGGCGTCGGCCGGGCGAAGCTGGAACGGCACTTTCCGCACGGAGAGCGGCGGCAGTGGCGCGATCGGCGTCGCGATGGGGTCGTCCTCGCCGGCTTGGCTTTCCAAAGTCGCGTCGTCGAGCCATTCCTTACTCGCGTTGACAACCGGCACGGCGGCCCAAACGGATTTTGTCTCGCCGTCGACGAGCGTCGGCAGCGTATGGTCGTCGTCGGCGATAAACGCGTCGGCGGGCGGTGTGGTTAATCGCGCGGAGAGCTTCTCGTCTGCGACGTGGAACAGCAGTGTGTTTTGTCCTTCACGCAGTAGCACGGGCAGCCGGAGCCAGCCGAGGCAGTACACGTCGCCGGCCCGCGGGTCGCCGTTGACGTAGGCCATGGCGTGGCCGGCCGCTTCGAGCAGCATCACGCGCTCCGTGGGCGAGTCGATCGTCGCGAGGGCGTAACCGCCGCGGAGCTCCGCGGTATCGAGGGTGCCGTTGTCGTCGGCCGTCGCGGTGCGCCACGCTTCGCTGCGTCCGCCGGGCAGTGGCACGGAGTCGCCCTCCGCGGGCACTTTCCACTCGCCGGCGACGAGCTGGGACTCGAGTGCGTCCTGGTGCAGTGGCAGCCGGCCGTACTGGCCCACCGCCGGCAGGACCAGGTAGTCTTGGATGACGATGGGTTCCGGCTCACCGGCCGTCGGTTCGGCCACGATGGCGGATGTGGAGGCGAGCAAAACCAGGCAAACGGCAAATCTTAGAACATGTTTTGAAATTCCCCCTCTCCCTTTGGGAGAGGGTTGGGGTGAGGGCAGATTGCATAATAGCAAGGCGCCCTCACCCTGCCCTCTCCCGGAGGGAGAGGGTTCTAACCCAGCTACCGCATTTTCAAAACACGTTCTTACGGCGATGTCTTTCATGCGCCCGATTCTAAGAGCGTTCTAACAAAACGTCTACCGAAAGGGGGACAGGCACAATTTGCTCCGAGGACTCCGCAAATTGAGCCAGTCCCCGGCCGTTTTGTTAGAACGCTCTAAGTTTGTCGGCGCGACAAAAAAAGGCGTCGCCTGCCGACGACGCCTTTCGCCGCAAATGTGGGCCAAATCGGCCATTCAAATCATGTGCACCGGCAGGGAGACGCCGAGCGGCTCGTCGGCGAGCGCGTCGTCGAGGCCGGTTCGCGCATGGTCCCAGCGATCGACGGCATCGGCCGATTCGCGATAGTCGCGTCGCGGCCGGACGAGGCGGACTGGCTCGTCGTCGAATTCCGGTTCGCGCTCGTAGCGATAGGATTCGACGCGGTAGACCGGCTCGTCGCGGTAGTAGTAAGGCCGATAGGCGCGTCGCCGCCGCCGGCGCTCGCTGCGCGAAATGCCTTCGACGGCCCACTTGGTGAGCACGGCCCGCAGCACGCTTAGCGACAGCCCGCCGGTTTGCTCCTGGACGATCCACTTGGCCTCGCGCCAGCGCGGCTCGCTGCGGCAGAGGTCGAGCAGCTCGTGGCCGGCGTTGGTGAGCCGGACGCACATCTGGCCGGCCGGGCCGTGCTCGGCCTGCTGCGCCAGCCCGGCGTCGACCAGCAGCCGCACGTGGTAGCGCAGCCGCTCGTCGGTTTCCGGGGCCGCGCCATTTCGCAGGGAGTCGAGCGGGCACTCGGCGCCTTGCCGCTCGATGTCGAACAGGAGCTGACGAATGAGGTCGACGTCGCGTTTCATGTTTTCCTCCGTGTGGTCGCGGTGGGTCCGCAGCGAGAATCACCGGCCGAAGGTCTCACGCAGAGGCGCGGAGGTCGCAGAGATTTGTTTTCACCACAAAGGACACGAAGTACACAAAGGTGAAACGCAATCGGCATCTACCTTTGTGATTTTAGGCTTTGTCTCCAAACTCCCCTCCCTTGATGGGAGGGGTTGGGGGAGGGCGATGATTCGCCGCGGAATTAGCCCCTCCCCAACCCTCCCCCGTGGCGGGGAGGGAGTCTTGAGACGAAGCCTGGTGTCCTTTCGTGGTTCAAGAAATTCTGTGCTGCGCACTCTGCGCCTCTGCGTGAGGCGCCTGGCCGATTTGGGTCAGGGAAGCGGCATGATCAGCCATCGGTCGCGGATGGGTCAAGATCGAACCGAGGTGCTAGCACGCCGCCGTGGCGGAGACGGCTGGACGCCCGACGCGTTTTGCGACCTTCGCGAAACACGATTTTTTATTGCGAAACTCTGCCGTTATGCGCCTCCCGTTTTGCCGTCCGTCCGACAAATCGAGCCGTTCGTCGCGCGCCGGTGCGGCAAAACTCCCGGACTTTTGAGTTTCGGCGGCACGGGTCGGCAGGCCGCCTGCGCCCTGGCGCCGCGCCGGACGCCGGGCGCGCACCGGCAGCGCGAACGCCGTCGGCGAGGGAATCGAGTAGAGAACAGCTTGCCAAAGAGCAATGCGGCAATGTCGCGTGCCCGAATGTAGCACGTTTTTGGACGGATGTACAGTACCGTTTTGGCCGCCGCGGGGAGGAGCGAGCGGGGGGCGAGGGAGTGGCGATTGCTCGGGCGGGTGTTTTTCACTCCGCCTTCCCCCTTCCGCCCTCCCCCTTCGCAAGCGCCCCCGGCAGGAATCGAACCTGCGACACGCAGTTTAGGAAACTGCTGCTCTATCCCCTGAGCTACGAGGGCGGGATCGAGGATTATTGTAGCACGGGCCGGATGCACGGCGAATGGCGGGGTTTTCTTTTGGCCTGGTTAACCAAGCCGTTATACTGCGGCTATGGAAAGTGACCGCCGTAGTCGCGTCGCTCGGTTTCTTCGCATTAGCTTTTCGGCGGTCTGTGTGGTTCTTTGTTTGCTGCTGATCGCGTTGTGGGTGCGGAGCTATTTCTATGTTGGCATGGGCGGTTTTGTCACCACGACAAACGGATACGAAATGTTTTCTCTGAACGGAAAACTATTCGTCGTCCAGTCCTATCCAGTTAGGTCTTTTTCGCATTTGACCACGAACGCTAGGTTTGGGATCGGACACTATTCATACGGTTACAGCGTCTCCTACTGGCTGTTTACGGCATTAGTAGTACTTGTTGCTGCCCTACCGTGGCTGCGGTGGAGGTTCAGCCTCCGCACTCTGCTTGTCGCTACGACGCTGGTTGCCGTCGTCCTGGGGCTGGTGGTGTACGTCGCAAGTTAGTGCGGCTAAGGACCGGACTGGAAGGACGCCAGCCTAAGGTGGTTTGTATAGCTCAAGGTTCCTGGGAATCGCGATGTGAGAGACTTCTTTGGTAGATTGGGGCTGATGGACCCGAGACCTAAAGGAGTCGAACGATGGCACGTCAATCGAATGTGGAGTTGAAGGACCGCCGGGAAGCGGTGT
>CAZHIV010000008.1:0-3303 GCA_964532675.1 uncultured Planctomycetaceae bacterium | reverse complement strand
GCTCGGCGACCGGCAGCGGTCGATTCGCGCCGTAGTTGCCCAGCGCGCGGAGAAACTCGCCCAGCCCGCTGCGCAATTGACGCACGTCGCGGATCCGCCATAGGTGCACGTCGTTGTGCGCGATCAAAAATCCGTACAGGTTATCGGCCGCTGCGTGGAACACGACCAGCGCCTCCCCGTCGCCAAGCGTCCTCTGCAGCTCCGGCAGCGAGCGGAGCGGCGGGAACTCGATCGACGACGGCAGCCGGCGCGGGGCGAGTTGGGCCAGCAGTTGCCGCCGCGCGTGCACGTTCTCTTCCCAATCGTCGTACAGTGCGGCAATCGGCTTGGCCCCGGCCCCTCCCGCCGGAACGAGCGGCCCGGCACGCAATCGATCGGCCATCCGCGCGCCCGCGTCGGAGAGCGCCCGATACGAGGGGAAGCGGCTCAAGATTTGCTGGCGTTCGAGCAGCGCGTCTTTCGAGAGCTCGGCCTCGGGCGCTTCCAGAAGTGTCCGCAGCGCGGCCAGCCTGCCGCCCAGCGCCTGCGACGCCAGGTAGCGGCGGCGCTTCGCCCGCTCCGCAATCTCCACCGCCAGCGGCACGTCCTTACGCGCCAGCGCGGCCAGGAACCACCGCTCGAACGCCGCGTCCTGCGGCGCTTGCAGCACCGCCATCGAGTCGAGTGGCTGATAGGCCCAATCGTTCGGCGCCGGATCGGCCAGGAGCGGTCCGTATAAGTCGATCACCACGCGCGGCGAAATGGCGCCCGCATCAAACATCCCGTTGGTGCGCGCGATACGGAAGTTTCGGATCGAGGCCGCTTGCTGCGCGGCGACGGCCTGCGCCAATGCCTGGCTGCCTTCCTCCAATTCACCGCTCAACAGTTGCAGACTCCCTTGCACATACAGCAAATGAATGCCGGCCAGACCGGAACGCATATCGTCGAGCCGGCGGGCCGTGTCGTGGACTATCGTCGCGGCCGCGTCCGGTTGGCCCAGCCACGCCAGGCTTTCCGCCTGCGCCAGCCGCATCTTGGCGGCGATGTGCTGCAGCCGGTTTGTTTGCGCCCACGCCGCGACCGCTTCCAGCGGCGGATAAACGCCCGCCGCGCCGCTCGTCAAATGGTTCATCCAACCGAGACAAACGGCCTCGGTGACGACGTCCCAATCCTCGTAGTAATAGGCGGAAAAGCCGGCTTCCGCCAAGAGCCGGGCCGCACCCCGGCTATCGCCGCGACCCATCGCCAGCCGACCCTGTTCCAGAAGCGCCACGCCGGTCAGCGGGTGATCGAACTGGCCATCCACGATCAGCGAGCGGCCCAGCAGCCTGTCGGCTTCATCCGGCTTGCCCATCCCCGCCTGCGCCAAGCCGCGCAGCACATCGATCCACGCGCTCGACCAGTGATTGGCCGGCGACAGATTCCCGCGCGCCAGCGTCTCCGACAGGTCCCTCGAGATGCGGTCGTGCTCGGCGAGCGGGCCGAGCAGCTCGTTCCGCCGGCGAATCGCCAGCGCCGTCATGCGGATCACTTCGGCCACGTCGACCCGCCAGAACATGGGCATCGCCGCCACGCCCCCCTGGCGAAACGCGCGGTTTGCCTGCAAGTCGCCGATGAGAACCTGCTCGGTGGCCGGGAACTGGCCCAAAGTAAACGGCCGCTCGCTGCGGCCCCACGGCGGCACCCGCCGCGCGCGGCTCGCGTCCAGCCGCGGCGTCTGTTGAAACCGCGCCTGCAGGAGCCAATCGGGATACGCCAGAAAGAGCTGGCACGCCTGGTCGAACTCGGCCAGCGCGTCGGCATTGCGGCCCTGGTGATAGCGCACTTCGCCGAGCATCGAGTGGTAGCAGATCGAATCGATCCACCGCGCCTGGCCGATTTGCAGCCCCCGCCCCACTTGCAGGCTCAGCGCCCGCTCCGCGTCGCGGTATTCGCCCGAGTAGAACGTCTGCACGGCCAGGTAGTAGGCCGGATCCGGAAGCCGATCCGAAAACTGCGCCGCGGCCGGCGCCGCCGCCAGCATCGACAGCATCGCGCTGACCAGAAACGCCTTCCAAACTCCCCTCCCTTGATGGGAGGGGCTGGGGGAGGGTGAAAGCTGCTGGTAAGACACCAGGTTGCGTGCTGTCAGGACCATCGCCATGCCTCTTCCGCAGGTGCCGCGGGCCGAGCGGCACGTGAATCAATCCCCGATCCAGTCGCACCACTGCATTCTACCAAAGACACCACGCAGCGCGCGAAATGTGCAAGCATCAGATACCACGAAAAACGCGAAAAGACACGAAAAATGGGGCGTCGTCGCCGCAGCAGGGCGAGAATGAAGTCCTTGTTTTCCTTTCGTGTCTTTTCGCGTTTTTCGTGGTTAACCCGCTCGGCCGCCCACCGCTAGCTGCCGCCGCGATTCTTTCATCACAATCTTCGAAACTCTGCCAAGCTTTTCCGATTGGGCGGACGATAACGGTTATACGATTGAAGCGGCGAGCGGCAGCTTTGAGGCGCCGCGCCCTCCGCTCCATGCTTGCGGGGAGAACGAACCATGCACAGCGCGAAACTCAAACAGGCGACACGCTGTTTCTTCGCCGCCGCCGTCCTTTGCCCGGCGCTCGCGCTCACGGCCGGCTGCCAGGTCGAGATGGCCGGCCAGACGCTCCCCAGCCCCTACTACCTCAGCGACGACGTGCAGTACTACGCCCCGGGCCCCGAATTCAAACTGGCCCGCGAAGCCGCCGCCATGCAAGAACAGGCCGAAGCGGTCCGCAGCGAAGCGCAGCCGGCCGGGTTTTAGACGAACACGAAAAGCCCTCTCCCCATGGCTGAGGAGAGGGCCGGGCTGTTTCGGTGATCGCCGTCTATGCTATGGATTCGCACGGCTTAGCCACAGCGGTAACGACGTGCCGCTTGCGATCACATCGATAAGATCGCCGTCGGAGATGGTGAAGACTCCCGGATCGGCGATTAACGTAACGGTCTTGGTGTCGGCATCGTAGCTGCGCACGAGTGCTACCGCTTTTTGTGTGCTGTCCGCTACACTGGTCACGATCACCAGCGCGCCATTGAGCGCATGGTCATCAGGCGGGCCCGCCAGCAGCGTAAACGTCGTTTGGCCGCTCGGCACGCCGTCGATGGTCGTGCTTACGAGCAGGCTTGGCGCCAAAGAATCGATCTTTTCGGCGCGAACAGACGTATAACCGTGCGAATCCATCGCCTCGCCGAATGTCGGCGCGCCGTCAAACAGTGCGTCGAAGTAGGCCTGCGTTGGCAACAAATCAACACTGCCTTGGCTCGACTTGGTTTCCAGGGCCGAATGAATGGCCGCATTGCCGA
>CAZHIV010000007.1:0-4409 GCA_964532675.1 uncultured Planctomycetaceae bacterium | reverse complement strand
GTACGGCGGCGGCGGCTCGCCGGAGCTGTAGAGACGGATGTAGTCGAACTCCACGTTCAGCCGGCCCGTTGAGTTATAGACGCTCTGCAGCTGAACCTGGTTGAGACCGGGATTTTGGATGCCGTCGCCCGGATCGTGCTCGAAGGCGGTCTGGCTGAAGGAAACATTGCTAAACGGCCGGGTGAGAACGTGCCACTCGTTCGTCGCCAGGCCGCCGATGGTGAAGTCGTAGACATACTCCGTGCCGCGGCGGGTAAAGGTCGTGCCGGCTCCGTCGTCGTCTCGATAGGAGGTGCGGAAAGCCGCCGCCGTGTTATTGGGGAGGATTCGCAAGCGCACCTCCCACTCCGCCTCGTTGGGGTCGAAGTCGTGCATCGGATAATCCACACCGACGCCGCCGGCCAGATTGTTCATGCCATCCTGGTCCGTGACGTCGAGCGTCAGACTCGAGCCGCCGACCGTCAATGCGCCGGGATAGGTGAAGTCGCCCCAGGTGAACGCCCCGAAGTTGTTCTCCGGGTTCGTCGGGTAGTACGTTTCGTCGAAGGCGGTGATGAGGTAGTCGGCGGCCGCCGGCGGGGCGAGCAGGCCGATTATCAAACCAGCGAGCGCAACGCCCCAGGGACGGATTCCACACCGCCCAGGTAACGAAGCCAACCGTCGATATTCGCCACGCTGCTCCGTCATGCCGCTCCTTAGAAGAGTGCCGTACAACCGCCGGGCCGCGTGCCCCTGGCCGACCCAGGACGAGATGAATTTGGCCCGTCTCGAAGTCTCCATCTTTCTAGAACCGGTTTCAAAACTAGTGGCACCGGCTGCTAGCCGGTGCGGATACTGCAAAACTGTGACACAGGCCAGCGGCCTGTGCCACTGGGCCACTGGGCCACTGGGCCGCAAGCATCCTATGGTTTTGAAACTGTTCTACTATCATTAGAACGCACAGCACACAGGAGTCAAATCAACGGGGCCGGTCGGATTTCATTCCCGGGTAGCGCGGCCACGCAATCCCGCTGCGGCCTTTCGACGGGCGGCCGAATCCATTATTTTGCAGAAATGGCGACACAGTCCGCAACGGCCGATGCCCGGCAAACGCTCAGCGTCTCGCAACTGACGGCGCAAATCAAAGACGCGCTGGAAGGCGAGTTCCCCAGCGTTTGGGTGGCGGGTGAAATCTCGAACTTCTCCCGCCCCCAATCCGGCCACGCCTACTTCACGCTCAAAGACGACCAGGCCCAAATCCGCGCCGTCATGTGGCGCTCCACGGCGGCGAGATTGAAGTTCGATCTGGCCGACGGGTTGGACGTGACTTGCCGCGGCCACATCGACGTTTACGCGCCGCGCGGCAGCTACCAACTGGTCGTCGACCAGTTGCAACCAAAGGGCGTCGGCGCGTTGGAGCTGGCGTTGCGGAAGCTGCGCGAAAAGCTGGCCGCCGAGGGGCTGTTCGATCCGGCTCGCAAGCGGAAGCTGCCGGCGTTCCCTCGCCGGCTGGCGTTCGTCACCAGCCCCACCGGCGCGGCCATCCACGATTTTCTGCAAGTGCTGGGGCGGCGTTGGCGGGGAGTGGACGTGCTGGTGATCCCGGCCCGCGTGCAGGGAGACGGCGCCGCGCAAGAAATCGCGGCCGGCATCCGGCTGGCCAATCGCCTCGCGCCGCCGCCCGATGTGCTGGTCGTCGGCCGCGGCGGAGGCAGCCTCGAAGACCTGTGGGCCTTCAACGAAGAGCCGGTCGTGCGGGCAATCGCCGCCTCCAAGATCCCAACCGTATCCGCCGTGGGGCACGAGATCGACGTGACGCTTTCCGACCTGGCGGCCGACGTGCGGGCGCTGACGCCGAGCGAAGCGGCCGAGTGGGTCGTCCCCGCCGCCGAGGAGATTACCGCCCGGATTCGCGGCTATCAGCAACGGCTGCGGCATGCCGCGCACCGCCGCGTAATGTGGCTCCGGGCGCGGTACGACGGGCTCGCCAGCCAGCGACCCTTCCGCCGCCCGTTCGACTTGATCCACGACCGCAGCCGCCGGTTGGACGAGCTGAGCCTGCACGCGAATTCGGCCGTGCGCCGCCTGACGCACGACTACGAAAGCCGGCTGGCGACCATCGCCGGCAAGATCGAGTCGCTCAGCCCGTTGGCGGTGCTGGAGCGCGGCTATACGATAACCCAGGACGCGAACTCCGGCGCGGTGATCCGCAAGGCGAGTCAATTGCGCGCCGGCCAGAGGGTCGTCACGCGCTTCGCCGCCGGCGAAGCCGTCAGCAACGTAGAATCGATCAATCCCCAAAAACAATAACGCCCCGCGACACCGCGTGCGCGAACCCTCGTTCCCACGCTCCGCGTGGGAACGCACGACGCGAGCCGCTCCGCGGCGAGTGACCAGAACCGGTTTCCAAACCGGGGGCTAGCGCCCCGCGGCTGATCAGATCAGCCGCGACGCGCTAGCGTCCGGTTCTATCATTTCGACGCGGAGCGTCGGAATACTGCGTTCCCACGCGGAGCGTGGGAACGAGAGATACGTGGCACAGGCCGCTGGCCTGTGTCGCCGTTTTGCAGTTTTCCGCACCGGCTAGCAGCCGGTGCCACTGGTGGGAACGAGACGAACTATGGCCAAGAAAAAACTCAAACCCCGCGACGAGTGTGCCGCCTCCTTCGAAGAGTCGCTCGACGAACTGGAAAAGATCGTCGCCGAGCTGGAGAGCGGCAAGCTCGGCCTGTCCGATGCCTTGGCACGCTACGAGCAAGGCGTCAAGCACCTCAAAGCGTGCCAGCAGCTGCTGCAGCGCGCCGAGCGGAAGATCGAGCTGTTGAGCGGCGTGGACGCGGATGGCAACCCCATCGCCGAGCCGTTCAACGAAGCCGAGACCGACACGCTCGAAGCCAAGGCGGCCTCGCGGGGACAGCGGCGCAGCACCGTCGCGAAGGCCTCGGCCGTGAAAATCACCGTCTGCGGCGACGACATAGACGATCCTGGCCGACTGTTCTAAAATGCGGCGCCAACGCGATTTTTCGACGCTTGGCCCGCCTCGGACTTCTACTTCCCGCCAACCGCCCGTGACCGTTTCGGCGACCGACGATCAGCCCGCACTCGACCTGGAACGATTGCGTTCCCAGATCGACGCCGCGCTGGACCGCTACACGTATTTCGACGACGCCTGCCCGCCGCGTCTGGCGGAGGCCATTCGCTACGCGCTCTTGGGACCGGGAAAGCGGCTGCGGCCGTGCCTGGTGCTGATGGCGGCCGAGGCTTGCGGCGGAACCGTCGAGGCCGCCCTGCCCGCTGCCTGCGCGATCGAAATGGTGCACGCCTACTCGCTCGTGCACGACGATCTGCCGGCGATGGACGACGACGACCTCCGCCGCGGCCGGCCCACCTGCCACAAGCAGTTCGACGAAGCCACTGCCATCCTCGTGGGCGACGCACTGCTGGCACGGGCCTTCGAGGTGACGGCCAACCGCATCGACCCGCCCGCCGTCGCGGCCCGCTGCTGCGCGGTGCTCGCCCAGGCAGCCGGCGCGACGGCCCTGGTCGGCGGGCAGGCGGCCGACTTGGAAAGTGCCGAGCCGGCGCCCGACTCCGAGGAGACCGATCTGGAACGGCTCGAAGCTATCCATAGCCGCAAGACGGGCGCCCTGTTTATCGCCGCAATGGAGCTGGGCGGCATCGTGTCCCAGGCGACGGCCAACGAATTGGCGGCGCTCTGCTGGTACGGCCGGAATGTCGGGCTGGCCTTTCAAATCACCGACGATTTATTGGACGTCGACGGCAGCCAGTCGGCCGTCGGCAAGCGGGTCGCCAAAGACGCCCGCAACGGCAAGCTGACGTTCCCCGGACTGCTCGGAGTCGAGGAAAGTCGGCGGCGGGCCAAAGAGTTGGTCGACCAGGCGTGTGGTATGATCGAAGGTTGGGGACCCAAAGCCGAGCCGCTATGCGCCCTGGCCCGATTCGTGTGCAACCGCAAGAGGTAAGTACATCCGCCGATCCGAGGCGAACTTGCTATTCAGAAGAGAAGACAAGGAGACAGGGAGAGGGGGAGACAAGGAGACACTGGTGGCGACCGGATTCTCCTTGTCTCCCCGTCTCCTTGTCTCCCCGTCTTGGAGACTTCGCTGAGTCGGCGCAAATTATGACGCATACCCCCATCCTGCCGTCGATCCAATCGCCTCACGACCTGCGCGAGCTGTCGCTGCCGCAGCTCGAGCGGCTGGCCGACGAGATGCGCGAAGTGCTCTGCAACCTCGTCAGCTGCCGCAGTGCGCACTTCGCTTCGAACCTGGGCGTCGTGGAGCTGTGCCTCGCGCTGCACCAAACGTTCGACTTCCGCCACGACCGGCTCATCTGGGACACGGGCCACCAGATTTATCCTCATAAGCTCATCACCGGCCGGTACCCGCAGTTTCACACGATGCGGACCA
>CAZHIV010000006.1:0-10865 GCA_964532675.1 uncultured Planctomycetaceae bacterium | reverse complement strand
CGTATCAAGTCCCGTAGGGACGACGGAAGCTTCTGCCGTCCCTACGGGACTTGAAGGTGTTTTTCCGTTTTCCCCCCAGCAATGAATTGCTGGGCTATTGTCAGACGTCCCTCCGGGACGGATTTGTGGGTAACGACAAGGGCAACGCCCTAGGGAAAGGTCGTCATCACAACCGTTTGGCCGAAGGCCATATTCACGTCGTGGTCTTCCTGCCATTAAGAATCCCGAAGAACCCTTCTTACGGGGGCGTATGTTCGCCATACTGGAGGCGTACCCCGATACCGGGGATATTTCCGGTCAAGAATCGACCGAGGTGGTTGTATGGGCCCGCGCGATTGGTTCTTAGTTGGAGCAAGGCTCTTTGGTCTCTATGTGATCTATCGCGGATCGGAGTATTTCCTATTTTTCTTGCTGAATACGGCATGGTCGACGTCGGACGCATTAGCGGCACAGTACGAGCAAAAGAGCGGTTTATTGATGGCGGCGTGGTACTTCGCGCTCGGCTTTGCTCTATTGCTGGGGGCTGAATCTATAACGCGACGGGTGTTTAATGAGCAATCGCCCGAACCACGATCGGACGATGATGCGGCGACCGAGAGTGAGTCGGAATAGGTCCGGCGGTCAAGTCTGGAATCAAAGCGGATTTTCTCCGCTTCTCCCCCTCTCCTACTCTCCCCCTCGCATCGTAGCTGCGTTAGGATTCGGCTGACTGCCCGCTCAACCCTCCGAGCCATCCCGCCCACCGTGACCCACTTCCGGCCGTTTTGCAACTCCGACCCGCCGCGCCTGGCCGAGATCTGGCGAGACCAACCGCCGCAGCGCGGGCTCATGCAGCCGGTCTCTGCCGGGATCTTGGAGCAATTAGTTTTTTCCAAGCCGTACTTCGACCCGGCCGGCCTCATCGTCGCGGTAGAAAACGGCGCGGCCGTCGGCTTCGTTCACGCCGGATTCGGCGCCAACGAGGAGCAAACCGCCCTCGGCACGGATTTGGGCACCACCTACCAGCTCATGCTGCGCAGCGAGCGGCGAGACGATGCGCTGGCCGACGAGCTGCTGGCTCGCGGAGAAGCGTACCTGCGCCAGCGCGGCGCGAAGGTGATCTATGGCGGCGGCATCCGGCCGTTCAACGCGTTCTACCTCGGTCTTTACGGGGGCAGCGAGCTGCCCGGCGTGCTGGTCGGCGATGCGGTCCTCGGCGCCGCCTGTTCGCGCAGCGGCTACCGGGAAATCGATCGCGTGCTCGTGCTGCAGCGCGACCTGGTCGACTTCCGCCCGTTCGTCACGCGCGCCCAGCGGATGCTCCGCCGCGAGCTGGCGATCCGCGAGCTTTACGCGCCGCCGCCCCGCTCGTGGTGGGAGGCGTGCACGCTCGGCGATTTCGAGCGGCTGCGCTTTTCGCTGTTCGCCGTCGGAAGCGACGAGCCTTTGGCGGAAGTCGATTTCTGGGACATCGAGCCGCTCTCCACGCAGTGGGGCATCCCAACCGTCGGCCTCGTGGATTTGCACGTCGCGTCCGAGCGCCGGCGGCAAGGGCTAGCCACGTTTCTCTTGAGCGAAGCATTCGCCGGCCTGCGCGTCCGCGGTGTCGTGCGGGTCGAAGCCCATACGATGCACCACAACGAGGTCGCCCTGTCGCTCTACGAGAGGCTCGGCTTCGCGAAAGTCGACGAAGGCGTCGTGTACCGAAAATAGGTTCCGCCGATGCCGCGCTGCAAACCGCTTGCGGTTCAGCTCCTCACCGCAGCGTCGTGCCCCGGCTCAGCCCCGCCAGATAATCGCCGAGCATCTGGCTCAGCTCCACACCCTCCCCAGCCAGGCGTTGCGAAAGCGGCTCGGCTGCCCCGCGCTCGCGCAACGACGCCAGGTAGCCGGTCAACACCTGCCGGCGCTCGGGATCGGAATGCAGCAGGAAGTACACCCAGGCCCACGACTCGGCATAGTGGAGCTGCTGCATCTGTGCCGCGTCGGTGAGCTGCTCGAGATTCGTCAGATTCGGCCGCCAGCCCTCGTGGTGCATCATGTCGGACAGCAGATCGAGGTGCGGCCGGTTGAGGCCGTTCCGGCCTGGCGGCACTTCGAAGAATTCCGCCAGCCCTTCGTCGAGCCACAGCGGCAAGTTCGGCACCACGGCGTGCAAGTAGCCGTGCGCCACTTCGTGCCGAAGGTCCTCGGCCATGCGGTCGCTCCAGTGCGCGTAGACTGCCAGCCGGGCGTCGGTTTCCAGAAAGAAGGCCCGTCGCGACGGCACGCTGGGAAAATAACGGGCCAGGTAACGCCCGTACGTTTCCGCGTCGCGAAACAAGTACACGTCGATCGGCTCGTCGCTGGCCGGCAGGCCCAGCGTGCGGCACAAATCTTCGCGCTCGGCCACGAGCGCCTGCACGATCCGATGCTCCCGCGCCAGCTCGAAATCGCTGTGAAAGACCAGTTGCCCGGCGCGCAAGTGATGAGCCGCCGGCAGCGCCACCGGCTCCGCCCGGTCGCGGTGCCAGATTCCGCGGCAGCCGACAAAGATCACCCCGACGGCCACTAGAAAAATGAAGATTCCGCGCATGCCCACTCCCTTGGCGAAGCGGGAATCTTAGCCGATACCGACCAGCCTCCGAAGATCAGAAATGCGGCCCCGGAAGCGTCGCCCGCGGCGGGTCCGTTCGCGACGCCTCTCGCCCGCGCCGCTTCCGCTTGCGGCTTAGCGTCTTCCCCATCCGCCGCAGCGCTTTCCGCCGCAGCGCGACCAGGCACACCTCCCGGCCGCCCGTGACGAGTTGCCGCATGCGCACATCGCGGTATGCCCACCCGCGGACCCGCGCGGCCAGCTCGGGCAGCCGCCCGGCCCCGCTCCACTCGGAGAGCTTCAGCGTCAGGATCAGCCCGCGGATCGACACGCCGGGGTGCGTCACGATCTGCTCCACTTCGTCGAGCGTGTCCTCCGGGGCGATGTTCATGTCGGCGGCCAGCCAGCGGACGCCCTCGAACTCGCTTCGCCGCACCTCGCTGCCCCGCTTCTTGAGGTGACGAAACCGCGGATGCGCGAGCACCGCCGGGTCGACGTCCGCCGGGTCGATGCCCGTTACGAACAGGCCGCGCTCCAGAATCGCCTGGCTCGCGCCGCCCGGCGCGCAGCCGATCTCCACGCACTCGTCCCCCGCGGCTAGCGGCAGGCCGCTCCACTGGATCGCCTCTTCCATCTTGGCGTAGGCCCGCGACACCGCGTGCTGCGGCAACCGCACGGGGATCGCCCCGCCCGGCCAGCGCTCGTGGCGCCGCACGGCCGAGTGATGCCCGAGCCACCACTCGCCGGGCTGAAGAACGATGATATCCAGCACGCGGGCGTTGCGCGGCGACGCCCGCCGCCGCCCGGTCGGCATCAACTGCAAGTCATCCTGCGAATCGGGCGCGGCCGCCCGCACCGCCGTCTCGATTTCCCGGCACAGCGGCGTGACGAGCGATTCATCGGCCCCTTCCACCGCCGACGCGGACTCGAGCTGCCACACGTGAATATCCGCCAGCTTCACCCGCGCCGCCAGCGCCGCCACGCCCTCCTGGCGCCACACCGCGGCCGCCAAATCTTCCAGCCGCTCGCCGCATACCTTGCCGAGCGAGATGCCGTGGGCATGCGCGAATGTCCAATTCCGCTCGGCCAGTTGCCGCTCCTCCAGCGGCCGCCTGAGCGCGTGCTTGAACGTCAGAAACCCCGGCCGCGAAAACGCAAACCGCCACGCCGGCTCCCCGCGCGCAACCTCCTCCTTCACGGCCGACTCCGCCCCGCCGCGGCAAGTCATAAACACGAATTGCGCCGTTTCCTGTGGCATCGCTGACTCAATTTACTACAATTCAAGGAACCACAACGAACACAAAGAGCACGAAGAGAAGAATGAAATCGACCGTGACACAATCCTTTGTGCCCTTCGTGTCCTTTGTGGTAAAAGCTGCCGTCCTCGGGTCGCTTCCGCTCTGCCTCTTAATCTACACCTTCGCCATGCCGAACAAAACTGAAAAATCCGACGACCACTGGCGCGAGAAGCTCACGCCCGATCAATTCTACGTAACCCGTCAGAAAGGAACCGAGCCGGCCTTCACGGGCGAGTACTGGGACCATCACCAGGAGGGCATGTACCGCTGCGTCTGCTGCGGGGCCGAATTGTTTCCCTCCCAGGCAAAGTTTGACAGCGGCTGCGGCTGGCCCAGCTTCTACGCCCCCGCCGACGACGAGATCGTCGACACCCAAACCGACACCAGCCACGGCATGATCCGCGACGAAATCACCTGCAGCCAATGCGGCGCCCACCTGGGCCACGTCTTCCCCGACGGCCCCCGCCCCACCGGACTCCGCTACTGCGTCAACAGCGCCTCGCTCAAGTTCGAGCCGAAGAGCGATCAATAAGTAGCGCGCAAGCTAAGGGCATTCCAGCGACCGGCCACGTCATAGAGTCCAATCGCGAGCGTAGGCAGTGTCGACACCCCGGCGATCGCTGTCGACGTTGGACGCCACGGCGATGGTCGTGGGGATCGTCGTCGGGGCCGGCATCTTCGCGCTGCCGCCGATCGTGGCCAACAATGTCGACGGACCCGCGGCGTTTATAACCGTGTGGCTCGCCGGCGGGCTCATCTCGCTCGTCGGCGCGCTGTGCTACGCCGAGCTGGCCGCCGCGTACCCAAACACCGGCGGCGATTACCACTTCCTGATGCGCGCGTTCGGCGCGGGCCCCGCGTTTCTCTTCGCGTGGGCCCGGATGACCGTCATCCAGCCGGGCTCGATCGCAGTATTCGCGTTTGCGATCGGCGATTACACCGCGAATGCGGCAGCCGCCACGGCTGCGGCCAACGCCAACCCGCTGGTTTCTCCGTTGACGGCGGCCGGCTTCATCCTCGGCCTGACGGCGCTCAACATGGCCGGCGTGCGCGAAGGAAAATGGGCGCAGCTCGTGCTCACGGCGCTCGTCCTGGCGGGGCTGTGTCTGATCGTCGCCGCCGGGGCCCTCGTGGCGACGCGCGACGGCACGCCCGCCGCGCCGCCGGCCGCCAGCGATGGCGCACTCGGCACGGCGATGCTATTCGTCCTCTTCACCTACGGCGGTTGGAACGAGGCGGCTTACCTTTCCGGCGAGATGAAAGGCGGCCGGCGGAGCATCGTCGCCGCCTTGCTGCTGGGCCTCGCGGCCGTGACGCTGTTGTACCTGCTGGTGAACGTGGCGTACGTGGCCGCCGTGGGCCTGGCCGGTGTGCGGCAGTCGCAGGCCGTCGCGGCCGACACGCTCCAGGCCGCGTGGGGTACACCCGGGGCGCTGCTGATTACAGCGGTCCTGATCGTCGCCGCCGCGAGCAGCGCGAACGCCACGATCTTCACCGGCGCCCGGAGCAATTACGCGCTGGGCCGCGATTTTGCCATCTTCCGTTTCCTGGGCCGGTGGAGCGAGCCGAGCAGCACGCCGCGAAACGCCCTGCTGGTGCAAGGCGGCATCGCGCTGCTCCTGGTCGGGCTGGGCACGTACTCGCGCGGCGGCGTGAAGACGATGGTCGACTTCACCTTGCCGGTGTTTTGGTTTTTCTTCCTGCTCGTGGGCGTGGCCCTGTTCGTGCTGCGCTGCCGCGACCCACGCGCCGAGCGGCCGTTCCGCGTGCCGCTGTACCCCGTGCTGCCCGCCATTTTCTGTGGCGTGGCGGCCTGGTTGCTGTACTCCAGCCTGGCGTTTTACCAGTGGGGCGCGCTGGTGGGCGTGGGCCTGCTGCTGGCCGGCCTGCCAGTCATGTTCGCCGCGCTCATCATGAATCGCGCCCGCTCGGGCGGAGGCGCAGAAGTTGCACGACTGGCGGACCAGGACAAAACGCGAGATCATTGACGCTTGCCGCGTCCTCGATGAGCCACCCCCTCGGAGTCATCCATGTTTCCATTTGAGCGCTATCGATGGTTGGCCGGTTGCACCGTGCTGCTCTTGCTTTCGTCGTTCGCCAAGGCTCAGGTGCAAAAGGACGTGCCCTTTGTCCCCACGCCGCTGCCGGTCGTCGAGGAGATGCTGCGGCTGGCCGATCCCCAGGAAGGCGAGGTCCTGTACGACCTCGGTTGCGGCGACGGGCGGATCGTCATCACCGCCGCGAAGAAGTACAACATCAAGGGAATCGGCGTCGACATCGACCCCCAGCGGATCGAGGAGAGCAACGAGAACGCCAAAAAGGTCGGCGTCGCCGACCGCGTGAAGTTCCTCGAAAAAAACCTCTTCGAGATGGACTTCGGCGACGCCGACGTGCTCTGCATGTACCTGCTCACCAGCGTGAATGCCAAGCTCCGGCCCAAGATCCTCGCCGATATGAAGCCCGGCGCCCGCGTCGTGTCGCACGCCTTCGACATGGGCGACTGGCAGCCGGATAAAACGGTGCAAGTAAAGTCGTCGGACAATCGGACCGTGTACTTCTGGATCGTGCCGGCGCGCGTCGAGGGCACTAGCGAGGTAATGCTCAAGTCGCCGCAGGGCGAGCGGAAGGCGACGCTCGAGCTGCAGCAGAACTATCAACTCGTTAGCGGTACGGCCAAGGTCGGCGGCGAGGAGCTGCCAATCAAAGACGGCAAGCTCTCTGGCGACCGGCTGACGTTCGACGCCGGCGGCCAGACGTACACATGCCGCATCCCGGCGAAGCCCGGCAACGCGAAATCAGATTGACTGCTCCCACCCGCGCCGACTGGCGTGCGACTTGCATTAGAACGCAACTCATCTCGATGCACCCGATAGCCGGACCGCGACGCGGTCCGGACCGGAGGGCGTAGCCCTCCGGCTATTGCGCGGCTAATAATCGCCCGCGCTCCGGACTCATCGAGCGTGGTTTCTGGTCTGCCAGTGTGGCAGCCGCCGAACCTTGCCGCCTTCGCACATTCATGCCGCGCCAGCGCACAACAACCTCGCCGCTTTTTATCCTGGTCGCGATGATCGCGGTGCTGGCGGCGTTGTATTTCGCGAAGCAGATCCTGCTGCCCATCGCGTTGGCGGTGCTGCTGAGCTTCCTGCTAACACCGCTGGCCAACCGCATCGAACGCTGGCGCGTGCCGCGCATCCCCGCCGTGATTCTCGTCGTGGCCGTCGCCTTCGCCGCGTTGGGCGGTTTGGGTTGGGTCGTCACCGGCGAGCTCGTCGAGCTGAGCCGCGACCTGCCCAATCATCGCCGCCAGATCGTCCAGAAGGTCCAGGCCCTCCGCGACGTGACGGCCAAGGTGCAAGAAGTCGGCCAGGACCTGGCCAAAGGCGAAGGCGACGTCGCAGCCGACGACGAGCAAGACGACGACAGGCCGACTGATTCACGCGATGCCGATGAAGGGCGAGTCCATGATTTGGCGGAGGATCGCCAGGCGCGCGACCCGGCGCCGCGTTTCCGGCCGCTCGACCTGCCGCCGGAGCTCCGCGCCGGCTCCGCCGCGGGCGAGGACGAAGCCGTGGAGGTGAAGGTCGTCGAGATGCCGCCCTCCCCGCTGACGCAGGTGCAAACCTGGCTCGGCCCGCTGGTGGCGCCGCTCACCGCCGCCGGCATGGTCGTGGTGCTCGTGTTCTTCAGCTTGCTCGACCGCGAGAACCAGCGCAACCGGCTCATTCAACTGTTCGGCACCGCCAACCTGCACGCCACCACCGAGGCCCTGCACGACGCGACCCACCGCGTCGGCCGCTACTTGCAGATGCTGTTCCTCATCAACGCCACGTACGGCGTCGCGGTGGGAATCGGCCTCTGGCTCATCGGCGTGCCCGGCGCCGTGATGTGGGGCGTGCTGGGATTCGCGCTGCGGTTCCTGCCCTACCTGGGTCCGTGGATCGCGGCCGTGATGCCGATCATGGTCTCGCTGGCCGTCGCGCCCGGCTGGACGCAGCCGATCATGGTCGTCGGCATGTACCTGGCGTACGAGCTGATGCTCAACAACGTGGCCGAGCCGCTGCTGTACGGCAACAGCATCGGCGTCTCGACTGTGGGCGTGATCGTCTCGGCCATCTTCTGGACGTGGCTGTGGGGGCCGATCGGGCTGGTGCTGGCGATGCCGATGACCGTCTGCCTCGTGGTGCTGGCCCGCTATGTACCGCAGCTTCATTTCGTCACGGTGCTGCTCGCCGATCAGCCGCCCCTCACCCCCGCCCAGCGAATTTACCAGCGCCTGCTGGCGTTCGATTACCAGGAGCCGCTCAAGCTGGCCCGCAAACACCTCAAATCGTCGACGCTCGTGAGCTTCTACGACGACGTGCTCATCCCCGCCATCACGCTGGCCGAGCGCGACCGCTACGCCGAGCTGCTCAAAGAGAGCCAGGAAGAGTTCGTCGCCGAGTCGGCGGAGGACCTGGTCGAGGAGCTGGGCGAATCGGTGTTCGCGGCGCACGCGCTCGGTACGGCCGACGACGGCCCGCCCACCGATAAATCGCCCGCTGGCGACGAAACGCTCACGGGCCGCGTCCTCTGCGTCCCCTTGCGCGATGCGGGGGACGAAATCGCCGCCCAAATGCTCGCGCAGCTGCTCGCGGTCGAGGGCTTTCAGGTCCACACCGGGGCCGTCGAGTCGCTCACCAGCGAGGTGCTCGACCGCGTGGCCGCCGACGACATCGACGTGGTCGTCATTTCCGTGCTGCCGCCCATCCGCCCGCGCGACAGCCGGCTGTTGTGGAAACGGCTGCGGCAACGCTACCCGCAGCTGCCGATCATCGTCGGCTATTGGATCGGCGCCGGCGACAAGAGCTCGCTGCCGCGCCCCGAGCAGGATGACGCGAACAACATCGCCACAACGCTTGCCGAAGCCGTCTCGCTAGTCCGCGCCACCGCCGCCAAGCTCCGCCTCCCCCAAGCCGTCTAGCGAGCCGCGGGGTTCACCCCCGCCCGTCCCCAGCGAGCGGCGGGGTTCACCCCCGTCCGTCCCCAGCGAGCGGCGGGGTTTATCCCCGCCGAAATCCCGTCGAAATCCGCTCTCCCGCCGGGATAAACCCGGCGGCTCGCTGGACACCACGATTTACTACCTGATACAATCCGCCGCATGCAAGAGGAGCCGTTCGCCTTGCTCATCACCTGGACGTGCTACGGCACCTGGCTCCCGGGTGATCGTCGCGGATACGTCTCCAACACCCGCCGCAAGGACGGCAAATACGATCCGAAGCACAACACGCCCGGCACGGCCATCACAGCCGATCACGCGCTCACTCGGCAGCACGCGGCCGCCCTGCAGAAATTTCCCACCGCGACGCTCGACGCGGCACTTGCTCGCACCGCCGCCGAAGCCATCGTCCACGCCTGCGTCCAACGCGGCTGGCGCGTGCTGCGAGCCTCGCTGATGTGGATCCACGTACACGTGCTCGTGACCGATTGCCCGAATGATGGTCCCGAGGTTCGCCGGATCCTCAAAGGCGTCAGCCAGAATGCCTTGAGTGACTACGCCGGCAAGCCGCGGCGCTGGTGGACCGCGGGAGGCAGTGACCGCTACAAACACGGCGAACGAGCCATCACCGCAGCGACCTCCTACGTCGCCAACCAACTCGGCATCCTCGCCGAGATCGTCGACAACGTCGTCCACCCAACGAGCGGCGGGGTTCACCCCCGCCGTAACGATTCACCGCAACTGCCGTCGCACCGACCGCCGGGATAAACCCGGCGGCTCGCCAGCGGCTACCGTGCCGGGCGCACGTGGCTGTGGGCGAGGATGATTTTCTTTTGGCCCACGGTGGCGAATTGGATCGTGGCGCGGCGGTTCTTGCCGGAGCCCGAGAGGGCCACGATCTTACCGGGCCCGTATTCCGGATGCGTCACCGTCATCCCCTGCCGAAACACATCCGGCGAAACCCGCGGCGGCGAGCCGCCGGGTTCATCCCGGCGGGCCTTCTCCCGGCGGGGATCAACCCCGCCGCTCACTTCGCGCGCCAGCGCGGCCGCCGTCTTGATCGATGCCGCCACCACGCTCACGGCCGGTTTCTCATCGCTGCCGCCCGCCGACTCCACGGCGACGTCCTCGATCTGCCAGTCGTCCCATTCCTCATCGTCCTCCGGCTCCGGCTCGGCCCAGGGGTCGAACGCCGCGCCGCCGAACGTCCCGGCCGCGTCGATCATTTCCATTTCCTCGCGCGGCATTTCCATGAGGAACGAGCTCGGAATCGTTCGTCGCCGCACGCCGCGGAAGTCGCGCGTCACGGCGTAGCTCAGCTGCAGCTCGTGTGCGGCGCGCGTGATGCCGACGAACGCCAGCCGCCGCTCCTCTTCAAGCTCGTCCGGGTGCTGGCCGACGCGCTCGTGCGGCAATACGCCGTCCTCGACCGCCACGATGAATACGACGGGGAACTCCAGCCCCTTTGCGGCGTGCAGCGTCATGAGCGTGGCCTTGTCCGTTTCCGTGTCCCAGTCGTCGGTTTCGTTGACCAGCCAGGTCCGCTCCAAATACTCTTCCAGCCGTCCGCCGCCGGGGTTCTGCTCGTCGAATTGGCGGGCATCGGTCAGCAGCTCCTCGATGTTCGCGAGGCGATTTTGATCCTGCTCGTCGTCGCTGCCGGCCAGCGACGCGCGATAGCCGGACGCCTCCAGCACCGTGCCAATAACCTCCTCCACATCGCCGTGCACGACGGCGGCAATCCGGTCGATGATCGCGACATACGCCGCAACTTTCGCGGCCGCTCCCCTGGGCAAACCCTCGATCTCGTGGGCCGCGCGGGCCGCCTCCAACAGCGGCAGGCCGTAGCGATACGCGTATTCCGTGAGCCGCTCAATCGTCTTGCGGCCGATGCCGCGCGGCGGCGTATTGACCGTCCGCTCGAACGCCATGTCGTCGCGCGGGTTGTTCACCAACTGGCAAAAGGCGAGCACGTCCTTGATTTCCTTGCGGGCGTAGAACTCCTGGCCGCGGACCATCTGGTACGGCACGCCCGCCG
>CAZHIV010000005.1:0-4725 GCA_964532675.1 uncultured Planctomycetaceae bacterium | reverse complement strand
CCCATCGCCGCCAGCAGCAGCGACCCCGGCTCGGGAATCACGAAATCGGACGGCACCGCGGAAAGATCCGTCGAAAACAGGTACCGATACCTGAGCGTTGCACTCTGGCCGGGGCCGACCGTGCCCGCATCCAGACCAATCGCCATTGCTACGTCGAAGGGCCCCACGGGGCCGAGGTTATTTTCCAAACCCGCATAATGGACCGACACGGTCGCGTTGTCGCCGACTTCCCATGCCAGGGTGCCGGCCGATTCGTCCGCGATCGCCGCCATGAGCTGCGTTCCCGCCGTCGCATACACGGCTCGTCGAACCGTGTCGAAGGCCACGGTGTTGTTGACCGTACCATTGATGTCCGGGTCCACAAAGCTGACCGATTCCAGCGTGGCCGCGCTGCCGCTGGTATTGGTAAACACGAACTCTTGTTCGAGCACGTTCGTGGTTGCCGGGTTACTCGCCAACGGCCCCAGAATCCGGCTCGTGACGGAGACGCTGTAAATACCCTCCGTTGTCGTGTAGGTCGCCACGGGGCCGACGGCTACCACGGGTGAACCCACAGCAAAAATATTCCCGTTGTTGGCGTGCTGTTCTTGAACGAACAAAGAAAGGTCGATCGGCGTGCCATTGAGCGATATGATATGAAACCGCGCGTCGTTCGTGATGTCAACGGACAAGGAGCCATCGGTGATCACCACGCCGTGAACCGGGCCCGACAGGGCCGCAAGCAGCAGGGTGCTGCAAAGAGAAACGATCTTGAATCTGGCCATTAGCTTTCTCCCAGGAATTCCCCCCGCGATCGACAAATGCGGACCGGCTCATCCGGTCGGCCCCGTCTGCGAGCCGCGAAACGCGAAAAGAGATTGAGGTGGTATGCAGGAAACTTGTGCCCCACGGCCGACGATAGCGGCGCGTTAAATTGTCGCTGAACCAACGACGGTTCCGTGGGCGTCTAGGTAATTTATGCTAGTTGAATACGACCGCGTGTCAATAAAATCGCGTGTTTCTTACAGAATCAGGTCGGCGCCCGCCCCCGCTTAACCCACCCGTCAGAAGGGCACTGCCGGCGTT
The DNA here is from genome assembly GCA_964532675.1 of uncultured Planctomycetaceae bacterium. Classification (GTDB taxonomy): domain Bacteria; phylum Planctomycetota; class Planctomycetia; order Pirellulales; family Lacipirellulaceae; genus JABDGM01. The sequence continues at coordinate 3,660 of CAZHIV010000005.1, read as the reverse complement.
TGCGGGGCGACGGGTCTTTCCCAGGGACGCATCGAGGTTGCGGCCCTGCCGCTAGCGAACCTGTCCCACCCCATCGCCGCTATTGATCGGCGGAAGGCCGTGTACTGGCGAACTCGCCTTGTGGGCCGGGTCCCATTTCGCTACTTCTACGCGACTTTATGCGCATCGCCGCCGGCTGTGCCGCCGACGCTCGGTTCCGCCGCGCGCCACGCACGAGCCCTTTTCGAAGTACCTCTTCCGCAGCGTCCGTACGCCGAAACCGGGAATCTACCACGTTGTTACAGCGCGCCTCGCACAGACGCCTATCGTTGGTCCTGGCCGCAGTCCTCGGTGCCGCCCTGATGGCTCCGCGGACGACGAGCGCGCAGGGTATGGGCGGCATGCCCGCCATGCCATCGTCGATGTTCGGTTCCAAGAAGCAAGAGCGGGAAGTCTCCGGCCCCACGCTCTCGGCAACGGACGAGCCGGTCGCCGAGATTCGCATCGTGGGCAACCGCACGATCCCCACCACGCAGATTCTCAACGAGCTGCAAACGCGCGTCGGCCGGCCGTTCGATCCGGCCCTCGTGCAGCGCGACGTCCGCAAGCTGGCCTCACGCGGCTGGTTCGTCAACGTCGAGCCGACTTACGAGAACTCGGCGAACGGCCGCATCGTGATCTTCAAAGTCGCCGAGCGGCCCGTGATCCGCTACGTCGAGTACCTGGGAAATCACAAGGTTCGCGATAAGAAGCTGGCGAAGGAGACCGGGCTTAAGGTAGGCGGGCCCGTCGATCCCTATGCCGTCGAGGAAGCCCGGCGGCGCCTCGTCACCTACTACGAGTCGAACGGCTTCAACAACGCGCAGGTCTCCATCCTGGAGGGAAACGAATCGACGGACCAAGGCGTCGTGTTCGTGATCAACGAGGGGACCGCCCAGAAGGTGTGGAGAGTCGTCTTCGAAGGCAACACCTTTGCCAGCGACGGCCAGCTCCGCACGAAGATCGGAACGAAGCGGCCCATGCTGATGATCTTCAAAGGCTACCTCGACCGCGAGCAGCTCGACGAGGACGTGCAGCGCTTGACCGCCTACTATCGCGCGTTCGGGTTCTTCGAGGCGAAAATCGGCCGGCAGCTCGAGTTCAACGACGACGGCACCTGGGTCACGCTCCGCTTCGTCGTCCACGAGGGCCCGCGCTACGAGGTCGAAAACGTCTCGTTCCTGGGCAACAAGATCTTCGCCAGCGACTCGCTGGCCATGGGTATCGAAATGCCCAGCGGCAATCCTTTCGAGCAAGCCAAGATGAATTCCGACGTCGCTTGGCTGAAGGAACTGTACGGCAGCCAGGGATACGTCTTCGCCGATATCCGCGCCGACATCGTCTACCTGGAGGACCCCGGCAAGCTCAGGCTGGTCTACAAGATCGACGAGGGCAAGCGGTGGCGCGTCGGCAACATCTACGTCCACATCAACGGAGAGAATCCGCACACGAAGATTCAGACTGCCCTGAACCGGCTCTCGATTCGGCCCGGCGAGATCGTCGATATTCGCGAAATCCACGCCAGCGAGCGGCGACTGCGGGCAAGTGGCTTGTTCTTGAACGATCCCATACGCGGCATCACCCCGAAGATCACCTATCGCATCAAGGATCTCGACGAGTCGGAGTTCGCCAGCGGCACGCCCGGCTTCCGCGGCCAAAGCCCGGATACCGACGCTGCAGGTCCGCCGAGCCGCGGCGGACCGGGTGCCGCCCCGCTCCCAGCCCACACTTCCCACGCGCCGCTGATCGCTCCGCCGCGTGCATTGCCGGCCACAGCAGCCGCGCCCCGGACGTTTGTCGTCGAGCCGCCCGCCCGTTTCGCCCCCCACAACGATCAGGTCGACGTGCATTTGCATTTCGAGGAGTCGGGTTCACCAACCGCCGACGAGCCGTCGGCTCCACTTTCGCCGTCGGCCGTGCGGCATGAAGTACGCCGCGAGCCGTACGACCCGTCGGTGCAGCCAGACCCCTACCAGCGGCTGACGATTCGCACGCAGAGCCCGTATCAGCCAGCCAGCACAGAGCCGTACGCGGCTCCTTCGACCGCCGATCGCTATGCCGCGACCGCCTACGGCGGCCAGAGCGTCGGCTCGACGGGCCCGGATGCGGCGCCGCCGGGCAGCAGCGTCTACGCGGTGCGCCAGGCGGCGATCACCGAGCCGCAGTTGCCGCCGCCGCATGCCGCGCCCCAACCGACGGCGCCGACCTTCGGGCCGCCGCCGATGTCGGCTCCGGCGCCTCAGTATGGCGCGCCGGCCCAACCGTACGCGGCTCCACCGGCCCAATATGGCCCGCCGCCCCAGTACGGCCCGCCCGTCTACGGACATGGACGCGGGGCAGTGCTCGCGCCCGATCCGACCATCACCCCCCTGTCGCCGCTGCCCACTAATCCGGCGCTCACGCCCTACCCGGCCGACCCCTTCACGCCCATGTCGACCGACCCGGCGGTGGATCTCGATGTGGTGGTGAGCGAAAACCAAACCGGCCGGCTGATGCTCGGCGTCGCGGTGAACTCCGACGCCGGCCTCGTGGGCCAGATCCTGCTCGACGAGCAGAACTTCGACTGGACTCGAGTCCCCACGAGCTGGAGCGACTTCGCCAGCGGCCGCGCCTGGCGCGGCGGCGGACAGCGATTCCGCCTGGAGGCGGCCCCCGGCACCGAGGTGCACCGCTACCTCGTCAGCTTCCAGGAGCCGTACCTCATGGATACGCCGATGAGCCTCGGCCTCAGCGGCTCGTACTTCACCCGGCGATATCGCGATTGGGACGAGCAGCGGCTGGGCGGGCGCGTGTCGCTCGGCTGGCAGTGGGTCGAAAACGACGTCTCGACAGCCATCTCCTATCGCGGCGAAAGCATCAATATCACCGACATCGCCCCGGCTACCATCCCGGAGCTCGAGGAGGTGCGAGGCAGCAATGCCTTGCACGGCTTCAAGTGGACCATCGCCAACGACACCCGCGACAGCGCGTTCCTGGCCACCGAGGGACACTTCCTGCAACTGGAACTCGAGCAAGTGATCGGCAGCTTCGATTACCCCCGGGCGATCCTCGAGGGTCGGAAGTACTATCTGCTCCACGAGCGGCCGGACCATTCGGGCCGCCACGTGCTGACGCTCGCCACCCGCGTCGGCTTCACGGGCGACGACACGCCAATTTACGAGCATTTCTTCGCCGGCGGTTATTCGACCCTCCGCGGGTTCGACTTCCGCGGCGCCTCGCCGGTCAGACTGCCCGAAGGCATCGAGGTCGGCGGCGAGTTCCTGTGGGTCAACACGGTCGAATACCTGTTCCCGCTCACGGCCGACGACATGATCCACGGCGTGGCGTTCGTCGATTTCGGCACGGTCGAGGAGAACGTCACGATCGAGGACTTCCGCGTGGCGCCCGGGTTCGGCCTGCGGATCACCGTCCCCGCCATGGGCCCGGCGCCGATTGCGCTCGACTTCGCGTTCCCGGTGGTCAGCGCCGACTTCGACGACGAGCAGGTCTTCAGCTTCAACATCGGCCTGCAGCGGTAACACGTAGCCGAGTTTCTCCGAAACTCGAATCGCGTCTCGGAGAGACGCGGCTACGTGATTACGGCGCCGGCAGATTGCCCGTTGCCGGCGGCGCCGATTCGCTGCGTGGCCCGACAGGTTCAAC
>CAZHIV010000004.1:0-10490 GCA_964532675.1 uncultured Planctomycetaceae bacterium | reverse complement strand
GCACCCTGCGCCATCTTGATTTGGATCTCGTCGGCACTCGTCAGATAGTCGATCGTGACCCCAAATCGTCCGGAGGCGACCTGTTTGATGCGGCTGCGGCGCAGATTACCGCGGTCGTAACGGTCCGTATCCTCGCCGCCCTCGCCCGTATTGCTCTTGCCGCCGAGGCGGTTCATCGCGATCGCCAGGGTCTCGTGCGCTTCGGCCGAAATGGAGCCGAAGCTCATCGCGCCGGTGCAGAATCGCTTCACGATTTCTTTGGCTGGCTGCACCTCGTCAACCGGGATCGGCCCGCCGTTCGCGCCCGGTTTCAATGCCAGCAGACCACGCAGCGCGCAGCGGGTTTGGGCGTCGCGGTTCGCATGGTCGGCGAAGCGGCGATAGGCGTGGGCGCTGTTCGTGCGCGCGGCCACTTGCAAGTCGGCGATCGAGGGGGGATCCCACATGTGCCGCTCGCCGTCGGCCCGCCAATGGAATTCGCCCGGGTTGGGAAGCACCGGCAACTGGTCGACAACCTGCGCGGGATAACCAAGTGCATGCCGCCGCAGCGCTTCCTCTGCCAGCACGCGGAAGTCGACACCTTGAATGCGGCTCGCCGTGCCGGCGAAACAGCGGTCGACGACTTCGTCTTTCAACCCGACGGCCTCGAAAATCTGCGCGCCCTTGTAGCTCTGCAGCGTCGAGATGCCCATCTTGGCCATCACCTTCAGCATGCCCTTGGCGACGCCCTTGCGATACGAGGCCACCAGGTCGTGGTCTTCCTTGGTGACGGGGTCGTACAGCTCGCCGTTGGAGCCGGCTTCGATCGCCGGGTGCTCGTGGCCTTCGCTGCTTTGATCGGTGCGGTCGGCGCCCTCCGGCCGCTGCACGAGCCCCTCCCGCCGCGCGTGCCACAACGACTCGAACGCCAGGTACGGATTGATCGCGTCGGCCCCGTAACCTGCCAGCAGGCAGTGATGGTGCACCTCGCGAGCCTCGCCCGATTCGACGACGATGCCGATGCGGGTCCGCTTCGTCTTGCGCACGAGATGATGATGCACCGCCCCGGTGGCCAACAGCGAGCTCAGCGGAACGCGATCGCGGTTAATTTCTCGGTCGGAGAGGATGACCAGCGAGTAGCCCTCGTCGATCGCCGCTTCCGCTTCGGCGCAAATCCGGTCGAGCGCCTTCGTCATGCCGGCGTGGCTTTCGCTCCGCGGCCAGGTGATGCCGATCGTCTTCGTGCGCCAGCCGCGGTGGTCCAGGTGCTTTAGCGCGGCGAGCTGCTCGTTCGACAGGATCGGATGCGGCACGCGCAGCCGATGGGCGTGCTCCTCGGTCGTCTCCAACAGGTTCTGCTCCGGCCCGATATAGCACTCCAGCGACATGATCACTTCCTCGCGGATCGAATCGATCGCCGGGTTGGTGACCTGCGCGAAAAGCTGCTTGAAGTAGTCGTACAGCACCCGCGGCTGATCGGAGAGGCACGCCAGGGCCGAGTCGTTGCCCATCGAGCCCACGGGGTCGCGCAGCTCGCGCACCAGCGGCAGCAGCATGAACTGCATCGTCTCGATCGTGTAGCCGAAGGCCTGCATCCGTTCGAGCAGCGTGCGGGGGTCGAAGCCGTGCGGCTCCTTGTCGGTTTCCAGTTCTTTCAGCTCGATCCGCTGCCGGGCGAGCCAGTCGCCGTACGGCCGGCGGGCGGCGAATTCGCGCTTCAGCTCGTCGTCCGGAATGAGCCGGCCCTGTTCGAAGTCGATGAGGAACATGCGGCCCGGCTGCAGGCGGCCCTTGGCCTTGATGTTTTGCGGCTCCACCGCCAGCACGCCCACTTCGCTGGCCATGATCACCCGGTCGTCGTGCGTGATATAGTAGCGCGACGGCCGCAAGCCGTTGCGGTCCAGCACCGCGCCGATGTATTTGCCGTCGGTGAAGGCGATCGACGCCGGGCCGTCCCACGGCTCCATCAGGCAAGAGTGGTATTCGTAAAACGCCCGCTTGTCCTCCGGCATCGTCTCGTGGTTCTGCCACGCCTCGGGGATCATCATCATGACGGCCTCCTGCAGCGAGCGGCCCGTCATGAGCAAAAACTCCAGCACGTTGTCGAACGTGCCCGAGTCGCTGCAATCGGGCTCCACCACCGGAAATAGCTTCGACAGCTCCTTGCCGAAGAGCTTGCTCTCGACGACGCCTTCGCGCGCCCTGATCCAGTTCATGTTGCCGCGCAGCGTGTTGATCTCGCCGTTGTGGCTCATGAACCGCATCGGCTGGGCGCGGTCCCAGGAGGGGAACGTGTTGGTCGAGAACCGCGAGTGGACCATCGCCAGGTGGCTTGTGTAATCGGGCGCGGCGAGGTCGGGAAAATAGCGGAATAGCTGCTCTGTGGTGAGCATTCCCTTGTAGATGATCACCTTCGTCGAGAGCGAGCAGATGTAAAACATCTCGGCCTCGACGAGCGACGTGTCGCTGCGGAGGCGGTGGCTGGCTTGCTTGCGGATAAGATAAAGCTGCCGCTCGAAGCCGTCGCCCGACAGGCCTTCGCTGGCGGCGATCACAAGCTGCTCGATGTGCGGCTCGCCGGCCTTGGCGGTCGGGCCGATGTCGGCCTTGTCCGTTTGCGTCGGCACCTTGCGCCAGCCGACCAATTGCTGACCCTGTGCGGCGATGATCTCCTCGACGAGGTGCTTGCAGCGGGCCCGCTCGTCGTCGCGGCGGGGGAGGAACACGTTGCCGGCCGCGAATCGGCCCGGCGCGGGCAGCTCGGCCGCCAATTCCTGCCGCACCACGCGCTGCAGGAATTCATGCGGCAGCGCGGTCAGGATGCCGGCTCCGTCGCCCGTGTTCGGCTCGCAGCCGCACGCGCCGCGGTGGTCCATGTTGCGGAGCACTTCCTCCGCGTCAATGAGAATCTGGTGACTCCGCTGGCCCTTGACGTGCGCGACAAACCCCACGCCGCACGAGTCGTGCTCGTACGCCGGGTCGTACAGCCCTTGCTTCCGTGGAAAGGAATGCCGCGCTAAAGGATTCTGCTTTGTCATGGCATCACCGCCTTCAGACAGGATTTACAGGATTGACGGGATTCGTCTCCAACATCTTTCCTGTCAATCCTGTTCATCCTGTCAAAAAAAAACTTAGAGCCACTAACAAACTGCACCGCTAAGAACGCAAAGGACGCCAAGTAAGTCACAAAAACGATGTATTTCTCTTGGCGACCTCTGCGTTCTTGGCGGTTTCATTCGAATTGTTAGACGCTCTTAAACCTGGCCGGCAACTTTGGCTTTCTTGCGAGGTCGGTGAGCGTGGCCGTTCGACTCGCTGGACGCCGGCGGCATGCTCATCTCCGTTGGATCCGCCTGGGATTGCAACAACTCGATGAACTGGCGGGCCGTCTCGCTCAGCTTGCGGTCGCGGCGATGGATAATCCCCAGCGGCCGCACGAGCGGCTGGCCCTCGAGCGGGATTTGCACCAGCGCTCCCGATTCGATCTCCCTCGTGATCGTCGGCTCGGGCAGCAGGGCGATGCCGGCGCCGATTTCGATCGCCCGCTTTATCGTCTCGATGTTGTCAAACTCGAGGGCCACTTTCACGGCAACCTTGTGCAGCGAGAGCACCCGGTCGATTTCCTCTCGGATCTTGAGCCCCGCTTGAAATGCCACGATCGATTCGCCGCGAAGCATATCGAGCGTGGCGTGGCGGTGCCTCGTAAATGGATGCTGCGGATAGCACACCAGCACCATCGCTTCGTTGCGCCAGGGAATCGTGGCGAGACTCGCGGACTCCTCCGGATAACTCACAAGACCCAGATCGGCCTGCCCGCTGTCGACCGCCTCGTACACGCGATGCGGATGGAGGTACTCCAAGCGGACGTCGGCCCGCGGGTGGGCAGACAGGAATTCGCGAAGGCAGCCGCTCATGTGGGCCAAGCCGACCGAGTAGATCGAGGCCACCGTGAGCCGGGTGGCGGCCGCTTCGTGCAGCGAGCGCACCTCCCGCTCCAAATCGTCGTACCGCTGCACGATGACGCGCGCCCCCTCGTGAAAGCGCCGCCCTTCGGGCGTCAATACAAACGGCCGCTTCGAACGGTCGATCAACTGCACGCCGAAGTGCTCCTCCAAGTGATGAACCACTTGGCTGGCATTCGACTGCGACACGCGGTTCGCTTTGGCGGCCCCGGAGAAGCTCCGCAGGTCGGCGACGTCGCAGAAGATTTTCAGGAATCGCAGGTGCATGTCGGTTCAACCCAGCATCAACAGAGCAAGAGAGATTAGCGGCCGCCCGCCTCGACATGGCGCCCCGCCGTCGCGGCGAACTGCCGGCGCGGCGCACCCGTCGAGTGTCCCAACCAAAACGCAATGGAAGGTAGGATCGCGTCCGCGAACGCTGGAAGAGGCGGCCCGGTAATAATGAGCAAAGCCGCCTCGTCGAATCAATAATACGAATATCGGAATCGATCAGAATTCAAAAATAGAATAGTAGATTACCCCGCCCGCAAAGTGCTGTCAACTGGCCGGCGCGGGTTTGCAGGCGGGCCGAACCTGGCCGGCTGAATCGACGTAAATGGCCTGAGAAACGCACATTCTGGCGGCTGGGGGGCCGGCTTTCGCTCGCCCGGCGCCCTGCTGGCAGCTAGAATCGGATGCACCCTCCCGCGCACCGCGATGGACCTGCCGATGGACTCCCTCCTCGATTTCTTCCTCCACCTGGACACCCATCTGGAGGCGTTCGTCAGCCAGCACGGTCCCTGGGTTTACGGCCTGCTGTTCCTGATCGTGTTTTGCGAAACGGGCCTGGTGATCACGCCTTTCTTGCCGGGCGACTCGCTGCTGTTCACGACCGGCGCCCTGGCCGCCACGGGCATCCTCTCCATCTGGCCGGCCACGATATTGATCCTGGTGGCGGCCATCCTGGGCGACGCGGTGAATTACTCGATCGGCCATTACTTCGGCCCGCGCATTTTCCGCGCCGAGGATCGTCGCGGCTTCTGGCACCGGCTTCTGAATCGCGACCACTTGATGGCCGCGCATGCGTTCTTCGCACGTCACGGCGGCAAGGCCGTCGTGCTGGCCCGCTTCGTCCCGATCGTGCGCACCTTCGTGCCGTTCGTGGCCGGCGCCGGTTCGATGTCGTACCCCCAGTTCGCGTTCTACAACGTGACGGGCGCCCTGCTCTGGGTCGGCCTTTGCGTCGGGGCCGGCTACGCCTTCGGCAACGTGCCGGTAGTGAAGAACAACTTCGAGCTGGTGGTCGTGGCGATCGTGGTGATCTCGGTGCTGCCGATCGCCTGGGGTTATCTCATCAGCCGCATGGAGCGCAAGGCCGCCGGCAAGGCGACGGCCGAATAATGGTTGCGCCAACCAAGATGCGAGCCGCCGGGTTCATCCCGGCGGTCCGTTCCGGCGGTCATCCCGGCGGGGATAAACCCCGCCGCTCGCCGGTGGCACATTACTTCATTTGTCTTCGCTCACGTCGACCAGTTCCACGTCGGCCAGGTGTCCCTTGCGCGACGCCCCGCCAATCGCCAACAGGCTGCCGGCCTCGGCCGGCAGTAGTTGGTGAAAGAAACGCCCCCGCTCCATGCGGCCTGCCTCGTCCCATGCCGACCCCTTGTCGTTCAGCAGATAAACAATGCCGCGCAAACCGCTCACGTAGAGTCGCCCATCCAGGTTGCAAGCCGAGCCGCCGAACCCGGCCAGCCCGGCCCCCGGCAGATCGGGGCCTGTCGACCATTCGCCCGATAGCGGATCGAAGAAATCGACGCGCTGCGACACATCGCCCTTCTCGTCAATCCCGCCGATCGCCACGAGCTGCTCCTGCCAATGGCCGACGGCCAAGGCCCGCCGGGTGAACGGCGGCGCGGGCAGGCGCTGCCAGCCCGCTTGTGGATCGGCGAAGTCGTACACGAGCGCGTCCGTCTGCCAGTCGCCGGGCGATTCGCCGTGGAGGTGCCACCCGCCGACGACGTACAGCCGATCTCCCATCACGACCGCGTTGTGCGACGAGCGCGGCGCGGGCAGCGGCGCAAGCGACCGCCACTCGCCGGTGGACGGGTCGAACTCGGCGAAGTCCGCCACCGAGTGCAGGTCTTCATCGTCGTCCGTCGTGGCATTGCGAGCGTTCAGGCCGCCGACGCGGTAGACCTTGCCGCCATGGGCCACCATCGCCAACCCCTGCAGCGGAATCTGCATCGGCAAATCTTCCCATTCGGTGCCCCCCTCGAGCTGGATCCTGCAGAAGTGTTGTGACAGGTTGGCGGCCGAATGCTGGTGCTCCTCGCCCGTGTGGCCGCTGTACACGTACAGCCACCCATCGGCCACCGCCGCCCCGAAGCTCGACACCGGCTCCGGCAACGCCGGCACCGCCGCGGGGACTGGCCGGGCACCATCGCCGCGATGGTCGTGCGGAGTCCGCGGAGCAATATGTGCCTGCCCCCTTTGCGTTGGCAATTCGAACGTCAACGACGCATAGTGAAGCACGCCCTTGTATTGCTTTCCGTCGTGTTCGCCCGAATCGTCCGTATCCAGGTAATTCGCCAACACGGCAACAAGGCCCTCGCCTTCCTGCTCCAGCGAGGCGCGTCCATCCTTATCCGTCGTTCTCTCCACGGCTTCCTCGTCGCCCACGGCAATGCTAACTTCCGCGCCGGACAGCGGCTCGCCCTTCCACAGCACGACCAGCTCCAACCGGCCCTCGTTCGTTCGCGGGACGATCTGGAACTTGAGCTCTTTTGACTTCCCGGCGGCGTTCAATTGCTTACCCGAACCGGCCCGCACGTGCTTGGCGTAGTAGGTGAGCAGCGACGTGCCGTAGACGCCGTACGTTTGCGTCGCTTCCAGCACGCAGGGCCCCTCGCCGTCGAGCGGTGCCACGAGCCCGATACGGTCGTCGGTTTCCAGGCTGTCGGTTTCGAGCTTGGTGCGCTCTCCCTTGGCACGGCGCCACACTTCGGTCTTCGCCAGCCGCTCGGGCAAGTGGTAGGCCTCGTCGCCGGCCGTTTCGCCGAAGAATAAAAACGCCTGCGGCCGATTGCCTTGATCGATGGTTTTGAGCCACAAGAAGTGCGCCTCGCACGACGTGGGAGCCGCCCAAAGAACGGTGACGACACAAACGTTTACAAGGACCTGCCCGGTGGAACGAATCATCAATCGCCTCGCTTACAATTGGTATCTTGCTAAAAACCAGTCTCAACTTCGCCGCCTGCCCGAGTAACCAACGCGCGCAATACGGGATATTCGATCGAATCGCGAATGAAATGAACCGAGCCGTCGACGAAAACGAACTGGGCCCCGCCCGGATGGTCGCTGCGAAATACACGCAGGACCTCGCTCCTGTAAGGCAACTCATCCGAAAGTAATTCGGTGCGATTGAAAAAATTCCGTTGGACCAATTCGTAGAGCTCCCAGCGAAGGTGTCCCCAGGCGTAGAACCAGTATCCTTCGGCCCAGGTCTGATCGCCCCATTTTGGGCTCCCATTCAGCGATCCACACTTTTCCCATTTAAACTGCGGCAATCCGTAGTTGTTTTCGCCGGCCAGAAATGTATTCGACGTCCCGTCGAGAATGTCTTCGAATCCCAACGTGTACGGCCGATCGACGACCGTGCTGCCGGTTAGCTTGGCGGAGACCGGGTTGGTAAACGCACCATCGAGCTTGGACGATGGCAGGGTGATATCCGTGCCGGCCGATATCATGTAGCTGCCCGGCCCCAGCTCCTCGCACGGCGATTGGGGTACGGCGCGCGGCATGTTCATCGACGGGCACAAGTAGATCGCCAGCGGTCCGCTGGTCAGCGGCAGATTGTCGGGATCAACCACGCTCTTCGTCAGGTCGTAGGACTCATAGGCGGCGCCCTCCTCTAGATACGGCAACAACACAACCCACGTGCTTCCCCAGCGGCGGACCGTGACGCCCGTCGTGTCCACGTAGCCCGGCACAATCACCTTCGGCGGCGGCAAATGGCCGTGGGCGTCGGCAAAGTTGTGCGCCGCCAGGCCGATCTGCTTGAGGTTGTTCGTGCACGACACGCGGCGCGCCGCCTCGCGCGCCGCCTGCACGGCGGGCAACAACAGGGCCGTGAGGATGCCGATGATGGCGATGACGATCAGCAGCTCGACGAGCGTGAAACCGATTCGCGCTCCACCCCTTTGCCCGCCGCTGCCTGCCACGCTGCGCGCGGCGACGCAAGCACGGATATTGCAGCGCGACACGTCGCGCGAATGTAAGGCCCGGCGTGTCCGGCCTCGCGCGAGCAACGAAACGAACGCGATGCCGAGCAACCACCCCGTTGTGGGTTCGGGAACGGCCGCGGTACGACCGTCGACGGGCACGGTTGCCAGCGATTCTGCTCGCAGTCCACCTGGCCCGTCGCCCCCTGCCGCGTTGCCGAAGTTCGTCCGCCAAGCCTCGTACCCCACAGACGAACCATCGTTCTTGCGCCAGAGGACGTAGTCCGCAGCGTCCACCTTGTTATCGTCGTTGTAGTCGCCCGGCAGCGAATCCGGGAGAATCTCGTATTCAATGGAGAGACTGCCGGGAACTCCGCCAAGCAGCCCGCCTTCCTTCGTCCACCACCGGATGAATCCGCCGCCGGTGCCGCGCTCGTCCGTCAGGTGCAACGACGACACTATGAATCCAATCGCTCCCGCCGCAAGAGACTCTTGCACGTACGCCAAGACGCCCGGGCGAGACAGGTCGAGGTCGAAAGTAAACGCCGTGCCGTTCGGAATTTCGTGGCCGAAGGATAAGTTCGTTTCTCCGATCGCCCACGGAACAGCGTCAAACGGCGCCGTAAATTCGCCCGGCTCGGTCGCGCTGAAGCCACCGCTAATATTGTTCGACACGTCCCGATATTCGCCCGGAGACCGCACATCCTCGACGATTGGATACACGGAGTAGCCCTCATCCGGCGTCGCATACGGATGCGTCACCTCGTCGAACAACGGCGGCCCTTCGGTCGCATCCGTAAACTCGTAGCCCGTGTAACCGGCTCGAAATCCCACGCCATAGAGCTCCATCGGCCGGCGATCCGTCGTGTTGCCGCTGGTCAGTTCGGCCAGTAGGTCTGCGGCGCCGTAGGGAGCGTCCGTATACGACGCGGTGCCGCCGGCCGCGTCGCGGAACATCATTTGGAACTGCACGGAGCTCACATCGTAGCGGTACGGTGACAATTCCGACTCGATGCCGAGCGATGTATCGAAGGCCACGATGGTCGAGCCCAGCCGATTCGGCAACTGCGCCGTGCCGTCCGGCAAAAACTGCCCGCTCCCGTCGATATTGAATTCGCCGGCGAATGTCGATCCATACGCCTTGGTGCCGGGCGATATTAAATTGACATAGGTGCCCATGTCCAATCCGGGCACGGTCCACGTGGCGGGCTCACCTCGGGCCGCGGACCAGGGCAGCCCGGCCGCCATCAGTAACGGCAGCCATCGACGAACGCGCCGCCGTAGAATCGCCGCCTGGGACGGATGTCTGCTCTGGCACTTAGAGCCTATCCCAGAACCGTCTGCGGAGAGGGGGACAGGCACATTTTGCTCCGAAGACTCCGCAAAATGAGCCAGTCCCCGACGGTTCTGCGATAGGCACTTACTTTCTCGAATCATCTCCGCACTCCGTCGCTTACCGATTCCTCCTGCCCCGCCGTCCGCCGAGCGACGCGAACGCCCCCAGTCCTAGCGCCACCACGAGTCCAGTCGGCTCCGGAACGCGGATCCTGACCAATGCCAGGTCGTAAAGGTACGGCGTCGTGTCGCCGGTGTGCGACGATGGAACCGCGACGCCTATCTGCACGTTCCCCACATCGCCAAACACCGTCGAGAAGGGGAACGGCCCCTCCATCGTCAGCCGCGGATTCGCGGGGTCGACGTCGAATCGAATCGGGGTCCAAACGTCCGGCGGAATAAGCGTCGGATCTTCAATGGTAGCGCCTGGAAAATTGAACTCCGTCGCAAACCGCGCGAATGTCGACAGGGGTACCGGCGCGTGATGGCGGATATAGGCGGTCAACAAGCCGGCCCCGTCGCCGGGCCAGTCGCCGACGAACGCGTCGCCGCTGGCATGGTAATCCTGTTCGGCGCGAAAGAGCGTCACCGCCGGGGCTTGTGGAGCCGCGGCGGAAAACGCCGTGCTGGTGGAAACGTAGCTTCCACCGTCCGGTCCCCCGCTTGTGGAATGCGTCAGCGCGGAATGCGACGTATTCAACCAGCCCGCGGTGCCCGTCGAAAAGTCCTCGAGAAACGGCACCTCGACCGCCGTCGCCGAACCAGCCCAGGCCATGGTCAAAAACACGACCAAGAAACAACTCGCCAATCTGCATTTCATTATTCCAATTCCTCGTTGCAAGCTCATTGAAGGAAGCGCTCCGAATTATCATCCGGGGCGGCATGCGGAATCGTCCGCTTAGGGTTTAGACTCTCTTAGAGTTCTGTCTGCTCGGCCGGCTCGCCGCCCGCGCGCGTACCCATCGCGCGCCACGCGGACAGGTCGATATCGCTCGAAATGGCGTGGATCGAGCCG
>CAZHIV010000003.1:0-9213 GCA_964532675.1 uncultured Planctomycetaceae bacterium | reverse complement strand
GCGGTAACCCATGAAAACATATTAACCCCAGAGACACGGAGGGCACAGAGATCGGAAAGAATGAGTGAGGATAATGTGAAGGACAAGCGGAGCACGAAATTCATATCTATCAACCTCGCTGCATTTACTCCGTGCCCCTCCGTGCCTCCGTGATTATATTCTCCCCCGCGTCAACTTCCGCTGTAGCCGGACACCCTCCTGGCCGTGGTAGGTTAGCAGCAGGGCGCCGGTGGCCGCGCAGTCGGCGAACAGGTCGAAGATCACTTGCTCCTCGCCCGGCCAGGGGTAGGCGAACACCACGTCGAAATCGTCCGGTTCGAGTTCCAGCTCGCCGTAGCCGTCGGTCCCCTCGGTGGAGAGCCAGACGACGTCGGCCACCTGGTCGAAGCGCACCTCCGCGCCCTGCGGCACGAAGCTGCCGCAGGCGAATTGGACGGCGAGGCCGTGCTCGGCTGCCAGCGACTCGGCCAGGTGAACCAGCCGCGGCTCGATTTCGAGGCCCACCGCGTCGAAGTCGAGCGACTCGGCCAGGCAGGCGATCACCCCCAGGCCGCTCCCCCATTCAATGAATCGCCGGCCGGTCGCCAGCCGGCCCGACTGGATCGCCACCAGGGCCCGGTAGACGAGCTCGAAGTCGCTCGGCACAAAGGCGGCCAGCGCCGCCTGCGACTGCTTCTCCAAATCATTAATGTGTCCCTGGGCCTTGGCCACAAGCCGGGCCGCGCTCGCCGGCAGTGCAGCGTCCGGCAGCTCGATCTCTATCTCCACCAGCCGCATGGCAGAACCGTAGGTCAGGCTGTGCCTGACGAATCTCGAATCGTCCAACGTCAGGCACAGCCTGACCTACACGCTACACGCGAATCGACCAGCCGAGCCGCCACATGGCCCACAGCACCAGCCACCAGAACGCGACCGTCGCCAGCGCGTAGCCCAGCGAGGCCAGGTACGGGGCCGATATCCAGGAGGTGAACAGCGTGGAATATAGCCATTGGTGCGTCGTCAATTCGCCAATGTGCGTGCGATTGAGTAACAGAGCGACCAGGCCCGAGGCCACGAACACGAAGATCGCGTTGATGCCGACGATTTCCCACGGCCGGGCCAGCCGCCGCCACCCCCAGAGGTCGAATTTCAGAATGCTGCCGGCCAACACCTGCATCGCCAGCCCGGCGGAGAGGAGCACGTAGCTGCTGGTCCAGAGCTTCTTGTTGATCGGAAACGCCAGATCCCACAGCAATCCGAGCTGGACGCCGATCGCGCCGCAGCCCATCAGCAGCACGACCGTTTCATAACTGAGGCCGCGCCGCTGGATGAAGATTCCGGTCCAATAACCCAACAGGGCGGTGACGATCGCCGGCAGCGTGCTGAGCAGACCTTCGGGGTCGGTGAGGGGGTCGCCCGAATACATGTGGTTCTGGCCCAGCACCGCGCGGTCGACGGCGCCCACCACGTTGCCCTCGCGCGACAGGTTGGCCGTGTAATCGTGCGGGTTGGGCAGAAACGCCAGCAGGCCCCAATAGCCCAACAGCAGCACGACGCCCAGCACCGCCTGCCCGCGCAGCGGCACGTGCAACGCGATGAACGACGCAAAGAAGTACACCAATGCGATCCGCACCAGCACGCCGGGCAGGCGCAGCGTTTCCAGGTCGAACGTGTCGGCCGAGCCGTTGAAGTAGCTGATAGCGCGGAGCAACAGGCCCGGCAGCCAGCCGAGCAAGATCAGCAGCAACGTCCGGCGCGTGATGCGCCAATACACGGAGGGCCTTATCCGTTCGCCGTCGCGGTATTTGCGGAGCGAGTACGCCAGCGACGTGCCGACAATGAACAGGAAGAAGGGGAAGATGAGATCGGTCGGCGTCCAGCCGTGCCACTCCGCATGCGCGAGCGGCCAATACTGGTCGCCCCACTTGCCGGGGTTATTGACCAGGATCATGCAGACGATCGTGAATCCACGAAATACGTCGAGCGAGAGCAATCGGCCACGGTGCGCCGGGAGGGCGCCGTCATCGGGCGACTTTGGCTGTGCATCATGATTCGGCATACCAGCGCTGAGTATATCGAGAGTCGGTAGGGTGGGTCGAGTCCGCGAGACCCACCGTGAATCCAACGTGGTGGGTCTCGAAACTCGACCCACCCTACGCCTGGCCACTTGCGACCTGAATTCGACTCGCGGTACGCTGTACGGCATTGCGGCATGCGGTTTCGATAATCAGGTGGAACGAAAGGGCGATTCATGGCGGCGAAAACGGTCAACATCGGGCTGATCGGCACCAAGTTCATGGGCAAGGCCCACTCAAACGCGTACCTGAAGGTGGCCAAATTCTTCGATTGCGACCCGCGGCCCGCGATAAAGGCCATCTGCGGCCGGCACGCCGACGAAACGGCCGAGTTCGCCCAGCGGTTCGGCTGGGAGAGCCACGAATCCGACTGGCGCAAGCTGTGCGAGCGGAAGGACATCGACGTCGTCGATATCTCGACGCCCGGCAGCCTGCACCACGACATGGCGGTGGCCGCCGCCAAGGCGGGCAAGCACGTGTACTGCGAAAAGCCGCTGACCTTCAACACGAAGGACGCCCGGGCCATGCTCGAGGCGGCCCGCCAGGCGGGCGTCGTGCACATGGTGAATTTCAACTACCGCGTCGTGCCGGCGCTGGCGCTCGCGCAGGAGATGATCGCCGCGGGCGAGATCGGCGAAGTGCGGCACTTCCGCGCGACCTACCTGCAAGACTGGCTCACCGACCCGAAGTTCCCCATGAACTGGCGGCTGCGCAAGGAGGCCGCCGGCTCCGGCGCGAACGGCGACCTCAACGCCCATCACGTCGACATGGCCCGCTACCTCGTGGGCGAGATCGCCGAGGTCGTCGGCATGCAGAAGACGTTCATCACCGAGCGGACGGCCGAGGGTCGATCGGCGGGCCTCACCGCCACGGCCGGCGAAGGCACCGAAAAAGTGACGGTCGACGACGCCACGCTGTTCCTTGCCAAGTTCGCGGGCGGCGCGCTCGGCTCGTTCGAGGCCACGCGCCTGGCGCCCGGCCGCAAGAACTACAACCGTGTGGAGGTGAACGGCAGCCGCGGCTCGCTCGTGTTCAACTTCGAGGAGATGAACGTGCTGGAGTTCTACAACTGCGCCGACCCAGCCGGCCGGCAGGGCTTCCGCCGCATCATGGCCACCGAGGGCACGCACCCGTACGTCGCCGCCTGGTGGCCGCCCGGCCACGTGCTCGGCTACGAGCACACATTCGTCCACGCCGTGTACGAGCTGATGAACGCAATTAACGGCAAGAAAACCCGCATGGCCGACTTCCGCGACGGCGCCCAATGTGTCGCCGTGCTCGACGCCGTTGACCAATCGATCGCCAACGGCAAATGGGCCAAAGTCGAAACGATCGATTAACACAGCGAGCCGCCGGGCTTGTCCCGGCGGATTTCTGTCCCGGCGGGATAAACCCGCCGGCTCGCCGCAGGCATATGAATTCGAGATATGGCGAAGCGGTTTCAAATCGCGCGGCCGGCCGAGTTGCCCGCAGTGGATTGTCCCTGCGGCCAGTCGCGGCGGGCGTTTCTCGACGAGGCGGACGGAATTGCCTCGCTGCACGTCGTCGACATCTCGACCGACGCCCGCGCCCACTACCACAAGCGGCTGACCGAGCTCTATTACATCCTGGAAGGTGAAGGCGAAATGGAACTCGACGGCGAGCGCCACCCCGTGCGGCCCGGCGATGCGATCCTCATCAAACCCGGCTGCCGCCACCGCGCCATCGGCCGGCTCCGCGTGCTCAACGTCCCCGTGCCCGCGTTCGATCCGGAGGACGAGTGGTTTGATTAATTGTCCGTTGTCCGTAGTCCGTTGCAAGACTGACGTAGCTGCGGAGAATGGACCACGGACAACGGACAACGGACAACGGACAACCAATGACCATCAAAGCAGGCATCATCGGCACCGGCTTTATCGGCCCCGCACATGTAGAGGCCCTGCGGCGGCTTGGTTTTGTCGAAGTGGCGGCCGTTGCGGAGAACGGCACGGAACTGGCCCAGGCGAAGGCCCATGCGCTGTCGATCCCCAAGGCGTACGGCGACTATCGCGAGCTGCTGGCCGACCCGGAAATCCAGGTCATCCACAACTGCACGCCGAACCATCTGCACTTCGCGATCAACAAGGAAATCCTCGCCGCCAAGAAGCACGTCGTCTCCGAAAAGCCGCTGGCGATGAACTCGGCCGAGTCGCGCGAGCTGGTGTGGCTGGCCAAGGAGGCGGGCGTCGTGCACGCGGTCGACTTCAACTATCGCTACATGCCGCTCGTGCAGCAGGCCCACCAGATGTGCCAGGCGGCCGGCGACCTGGGTCGGATTTTCGCCGTGCACGGCTCGTACCTGCAGGACTGGCTGCTGCTCGCCAACGACTGGAACTGGCGGCTCGTGCCGGAACTGAGCGGCGAGTCGCGGGCCGTGGCCGACGTCGGCAGCCACTGGTGCGACCTCGTGCAGTTCGTCACCGGCCTCACGATCGTCCGCGTGATGGCCGACCTGGTGACGATCCACCCCGTGCGCAAGCGGCCGAAGGTGGAGGTCGAGACGTACGCCGGCAAAATCCTGCGGCCGGAAGACTTGGAGGACGTGCCGATCAACACCGAGGACTATGGCTCGATCCTGGTCGAGTTCGACACCGGCGCGCACGGCTGCCTCACCGTGAACCAGTGCGCGGCCGGCCGCAAGAACCGGCTCTACTTCGAAGTGGACGGCGAGCGGTGCGCGATCGCCTGGAACCAGGAGCGGCCGAACGAGCTGTGGGTCGGCCGCCGCGACGGGCCCAACCAGACGATCATGAAAGACCCCAGCCTGCTGTACCCGCAGGCGCGCGAGTACGCCCACTACCCGGGCGGGCACAACGAGGGCTACCCCGACGGACCGAAGAATTTCTTCCGCAACGTGTACGGCTTCATCGCCGGCACGCGCCCGGGCGGCGACTTCTCCACCTTCGTCGACGGCCACAACGAAATCGCCATCTGCGACGCGGTGCTCCAAAGCTCCCGCGAAAAGCGGTGGGTGGACGTGGAGTATTAAAAGAAACCGCCAAGAACGCAGAGGTCGCCAAGAGAAACACATCGTTTTTGTGTCCTACTTGGCGTTCTTGGCGGTTCAATCTTTTAGAGGCTCTGGTCACGCTCGAATTACTGAGTTTGCCGCGTTCTTTTCGCGGTGGTATGCTTAAATAACCCCCGGCAAAGGTTTTCTTCATATGCTGCGAGTTGAGGTAGAGCGCGAGAACGACGGCCGCTGGATCGCGGAGGTTGTCGACCTGCCCGGCGTGCTCGCGTACGGCGAGTCGCGGGAAGAAGCAATCGAACGGGCACAGGCGCTCTCGCTGCGCGTGCTGGCCGATCGGCTCGAGCACGGTGAAGATGTGCCGCAAATGAGCGATGTCTTCGCGGTGCAGCCGTGAGCCGCTGGCCGGCAACCAAAGCAAAACGCGTTTTGGCTGCGCTGTTGCGAATCGGTTGGTCGATCAAGCGGCAATCCGGTTCCCACCGTGTGCTTGAGCGCCAGGGCTATCCCAACTACATCTTCGCGTTTCACGACAACGATGAAATCGGCCCGCGTATGCTAGCCCGTATTGCACGACATACGGGCTTGGAACCCAGGGATTTGTGAACTGCCGGCACTCGCGCTGAAACACGGTCGCTTGATCTAGTTCATTCCAGGTGCTTGCGATACACTGCCGCCTAGTTGTTTGCGTTCCGCAACGCTTCGCCACGGAGGGCGTGCCGATGTGCCGTCCGCTCACCGTCCTCATTCCGTGCAAGAACGAGCGCGAGAATATCCGCGCTTGCGTCGCGTCGGTGCAGCAGATCGCCGACGAGATATTGCTCGCCGATTCCGGCTCGACCGACGGCACGCTCGAGATTGCCCGCGGGCTGGGCTGCCGGATCATCGAGCGGGAATACCGCACGTCGGGCGACTTCAAGAACTGGGCCATCCCCCAGGCTGCCCATGAATGGGTGCTCATTCTGGATGCCGACGAGCGGGTGACGCCGGCCCTGGCGGCGGAGATTCGTGGTGAGCTTGTCGAGCCACGGCACGACGGTTACTGGATTTACCGCCGCAACTTCTTCCTGGGCCATCCCATCCATTACGGCGCGTGGAAGAACGACCGCTGCCTGCGGTTGTTCCGCCGCGATTTGGGCCGCTACGTCGGCGCGACCGACCACGCGGAAGTGGAGCTCTGCCGCGGCACGGTGGGCCGGCTGCAGGCCCGGATGGCCCATTACACGTTCACGTCCTACGCCCAATACTTACCGAAGCTCGTGCGGTATGCCGCGGTGCAGTCGCGCATCTGGTACGCCGAGGGGCGACGCGCCCACTGGGGACACCTGTTGCTCAAGTTCCCGTTGCGGTTCCTGCAGGGATACGTATTGCGGCTCGGCTTTCTGGACGGGCTGGCCGGCCTGCAAGTCTGCATGCTGGTGGCCTATCTTTCCTATTTGAAGCACGCCTATCTGTGGCAACGCCAGCATGCCCGCGACTGGCGCGAACTGGACGAGGATGCGTCAATCGGTCGCCCGCGGGAGCGGTCCGCCGCGTGATCTAGGGCGGCGTGCCCACGGCGTGCGGTGACCATGTTCGGCGTAATCGAGCCGCTGGCGGCTTAGCGCTAAGCCGCCAGCGGCTACGGTGCCCCTCTGCCTGGAAAACTGGGCGAATTCCAGAATCGGGGGCTGGAAGGCACCCCCGTCCGCCGACCGGCGTGTTTCCCTTGCGTGATTTCAGGGGGTGAAATACCTTGAAGGGTTTCGCAAGATTTCCCCACAATTTCCAATAGAAAATGCAGGGCCCCGGCCACGTCGCGCCGGTGCCCGCAGCAATACTCGATGAGCGATCTGGCACAACGGCTGGCCGGCCTCTCGCCCGTTCAGCGGCAACTGTTGGAACAGCGGCTGGCGAAAGCCCGACCCGCCGCAAGCCGGCCCGCCGCAAGCGGGCCCGCCGCGGCCGAGCCGATCGCCATCGTCGGCATGGCCTGCCGCTTCCCCGGGGCGCCCGACCTGCGCGCGTACTGGCGGTTGATCCACGACGGCATCAGCGCCGTAATCGAGGTGCCGCCAGAGCGCTGGAGCACCGAAGAGTTTTACGATCCCACGGGCGAGACGCCGGGCAAGATGTCGGTCCGCTGGGCCGCGCTTGTCGAAGGGCCGGACCAGTTCGACCCGCAGTTCTTCGGCATCACGCCCCGCGAGGCGGCCCGCATGGACCCGCAGCAGCGGCTCCTCCTCGAAGTGGCCTGGGAGGCAATGGAAAACGCCGGCCAACCCGCCGACAAGCTGGCCGGCACCCGCACCGGCGTCTTCGTCGGCATCGGCGCCACCGACTACACCAAGGTCTGCGTGCCCTACGACAACTACTATGAGCAGATCGACGCCCACATGGGCACCGGCAACGCGCTGTCGATCGCGGCCAACCGGCTGTCGTACATCTTCGATTTCCACGGCCCCAGCGCGGCGATCGACACGGCGTGCAGTAGCTCGTCGCTGGCGATCCACCTGGCGGTCGAAAGCTTGCGACGCGGCGAGTCGGACGCGGCCCTGGCCGGCGGCGTGAACATGATCCTCACGCCCGAAACGACCATCGCCTTCTCCAAAGCGCGGATGCTCTCGCCGGAGGGCGTGTGTCGGCCGTTCGATGCGCGGGCCGACGGCTACGTGCGTGGCGAAGGCTGCGGCATGATCCTTCTGAAGCGGCTGGCCGAAGCCCACCGCGACGGCGATCAGGTCTTCGGCGTGCTGCGGGCCACGAGCGTCAACCAAGACGGCCGCACCTCGGGCATCAGCGCGCCCAACGGCCAATCGCAGCTGGCCTGCATCCGCGCCGCCTTGAAGCAGGCCGGCCTCGAGCCCGACGACATCGACTACATCGAGGCCCACGGCACGGGCACGCCGCTGGGCGATCCCATCGAAGTGCAGGCCCTGGCCGAGATCTTTCGCGCCGATGCCCACGTCGCCGAGTCTCTCCGAGACCCGGAATCGGCAGCTTCGGAGAAACGGCCCTACCTGCGGCCCTGCTACATGGCCAGCGTGAAAGCGAACGTCGGCCACATGGAAACCGTTTCCGGCGTGGCCGGGCTGATCAAAGTGCTGCTCATGATGCAGCACGACCAAATCGCCCGGCAAACGCACTTCGAATCGCTCAACCCGCACATGAACCTCGAGGGCACGCGGCTGGCGGTGCCGACCGAGACGATCGACTGGCCCCCTGGACACCGGCCCCGGCGCGCGGGCGTCAGCTCGTTCGGCTTCGGCGGCACGAACACGCATCTCATCGTCGAGTCGCCAACGGACGAAGCAGTCCCACTGGCAGCTGCTGGCCTGCCCGCACGCCCGCTGCACGTGCTGAAACTCTCGGCCAAGACCGACGCCGCGCTGAAGGACCAGGCCGCTCGCATCGCCGATCACTTGCAGCAGGAACCCGGCGCGGCCATCGCCGACGTCTGCTGGTCGGCCAACACGGGCCGCACCGACTTCAACTACCGCGCCGCCGTCGTAGCCCAAGACGCCCATCAATTGCAAGCGCACCTGCGCAGCTTCGCCACCGGCGAGGCCGCTTCAGCGGCCGGGACCAAGCAAGGCGTAGTCCGCACGCTCGGCCGCCCCAAAGTCGCTTTCCTCTGCACCGGCCAAGGTTCGCAATACGTCGGCATGGGCCGCGGGCTGTACGACTCGCAGCCCGTATTTCGCCAGGCGCTGGACGAGTGCGACGCGGTCCTGCGCGGTAGCTGGGGCGGTGAGTCGCTGCTGGAAGTACTCTACCCGGCCGCTCAAGCGGCCTCGCCGAACGGCGCGGGCAAGGAGAAGCTGCATCAGACTCGCTACACGCAGCCGGCGCTCTTCGCACTGGAGTACGCGCTGGCCCAGTTGTGGGCCTCCTGGGGCGTCGTGCCGGACATCGTGCTAGGCCACAGCGTCGGCGAGTACGCGGCCGCTTGCATTGCCGGCGTAATGAGCCTTGAAGACGGCCTCTCGCTGATCGCCGAGCGGGCGCGATTAATGCAGAACGTCCGGCGGCACGGCAAGATGGCGGTGGTTTTCGCGCCGGGCTAGAGTGTGCTCGGCTCGATCGAGGCGGGAAGCGGCGACGTGGTCGTGGGCGTGTTCAACGGACAGGAGAAGAGGGTGTTCTCGGGCGATGCGGACGCTGTCGTGGCCGCGTCGGGGTTGTTCGCGG
>CAZHIV010000002.1:0-3819 GCA_964532675.1 uncultured Planctomycetaceae bacterium | reverse complement strand
CGGCGAGGTCCGGGCGACTCGTAGGTCGCCGGCTAGAGCGGGTCGCTCTGA
The DNA here is from genome assembly GCA_964532675.1 of uncultured Planctomycetaceae bacterium. Lineage (GTDB taxonomy): Bacteria > Planctomycetota > Planctomycetia > Pirellulales > Lacipirellulaceae > JABDGM01. Next base: position 3,768 of record CAZHIV010000002.1, on the reverse strand, counting down.
CATGTGGCGGACAGTCCCACAGTTTTCGCGTTGAATTCGACGGAACTACGGCTACGCATTTAGTGAAACTGCTCTAACGAGCGTACGGGGCGGAGAGGGCGCTACCGACTGTCGTCGTGGGGTTTTGCAGCGGCTCGCCGACGCAGACGGCGTCGCCGCCGCCCCGGGCAGCCCGGTCCAAGGCGGCTTCCGCGCTGAGCATGATGTCCATGACCCGCGCGGCCACGGTGCAATGGGCCACGCCGATGCTGGCGGTGAGATCCCACAAACCGCTGTCCATGCGGACCTTGCATTGGCGGATCTGGCTGCGAAGCCGCTCGGCGACCGCCAGGGCGTTGCCTTTGTCGGTTCCTGGCAAAAGTAGGGCAAACAGCCCGTCTTCGAATTCGCACCGCTCGTCCATGTCGCGGGTGGCTGCTTCCAAAACGCGGCCCAGGACCTGCCGCAAAAACTCCTGGCCCTGCTCGCCGAACCGATCGACGATCGCGTCCATCTGATCGACTTGCAGCACCGCCACCGAGACGTTGGCGCCGCCACGCTTCCATTCGGCCAACCGTCGACTGAGATTGGCGGCAAAGAGCGACCGTCCGGAAAGACTTGGATCGCGCTGGTCGGCGGGCCCTGTTTCGGCCGGCGAGCCGGCGGTCGCGTCACCGTCGGAGAGGCCCCCTGCACCGCCGGCGGCCGAGTCGCGCCATAAGGCGGCCAGCGAACGCGCCAGCTCCGTTTCCTGCTGGCTCTTCATTTGGAAGGCCGACGAAACTGGGTGACTTTGCTGGCCGTCGTGGCGATAGCAGGCGTTGCCGCCGGCGCGCCGTGCGGCATGAAGGGCCTCTTCGACACGCCTGAAGTCGGCGTCGTCCATCTCTTCGGCCGTCAATTGGGCGACGCCCACGCTGACCGTCACGTGGAGCGGCCGCGTTCCCTGGCTGAATTCGCTCTCCGCGAACAGCTTGCGAACCCGCTCGGCCACGGGCAGCGCGTCGTGCAGCGTGGTCTGATTGAGCAATACGGCGAACGTATCGCTGGCGAATCGGGCCACCATGTCGCGACCCTGGACCGATTGCTCGATCATGCCGGCCGCTTGCCGCAGCACGAGGTCGCCCCCTTGATGCCCGTATTCGGTGTTAACGCGCGAGAACCCATCCAGATCGACAAACAGCACCGTGCAGAGCGGGCCGCGGCGATTCTCCTCAGTCGCCACGCGCTGGACCTCGGCTTCCAGCGCCCGCCGGTTGGGCAGCGCAGTGAGCAAATCGGCATGCGTGAGAATCGCCTGCATGTGGACCGTGGCGGCCTCGGCCGCGATTCGCTTTTCCTTGGCGGCGAGCCGCTGCTGGACTTCGTCCGTGGCGTCGAGGATCTGGGCGACGGCGCTGGCGACACTGGACGGCGTCGGGCCGCCGCCGGGTTCGAGGTCGCCGTTGATCTTTTGCAGTCGCCGCCCGTGGCCCCGAACGTCGGCCGCGAGCTCGGCCGCCAGCACTTCGAGCGACGTGAGAACCTGGCGGTACAAGTGTTCTTGCCGATCGAGCGTGGCGCAGGTGAAGAGCAACCCCTCGGTGTTGGCGAGGCAGTTGCGGATTTCCCGCCGTTTGTCGTCCAGCGCGTGCCGGATGTCTCTGAACTGGTGCTGCACGAGGCCGTTGGAGGCAATGATCGACTCCGCGGCATTCGTGATAACGGCCGGCTCGGTGGCGGTCGCTTCGTTGAGCTCGGACTGGATCGTGCGGATGCACTCGGTGTGCTGCTCGATGCAGTCGCGGACGGTGTCGGCCGCCGCCTGAAGGCTTTGCAGCACATGGGCGGCCGTCGTCTTTTTACGATCGGCCGTCGGCCGCGGCGCGGATCGCACGTTCGGCCTGCCGCGCAGCCACCAGCCCGCCGCGCCGCCCAGCAATGCTGCTACGAGCGACAGGCCAAATTGAATCAACACCATCGTGGACATGCCGTTTTCCGAGGCGCGGCCGGCGCAGCGAACGAAGACGAGAGACGAGGGAACCTGTCGCCGGGCAGGGCGACAGGGGCAAACAAGTATAGGTTATTTTTGGGGGCCGTGTCGAAAGCTATGCTGAAACCTCTATTCTCACCAGTCCGTGGTTTCAAGCTTCGCTTTCGCTCTCCAACTCGCGTCTGGCCTCGGCAAGGGACTTCCGGTCCTCGTCGCTTACGGTGGGATACGTCAGGTCCAGCTTGGCGATGCGGCTGGTAATGATGTCGGCCACGCATGCCCGGGCGAACCACTTTTTGTCGGCCGGGATAACGTGCCACGGCGCCCACTCGGTACTCGTCGCGCAGAGCAGGTCTTCATAAGCTACTTGATACTCGTCCCAGTGGGCCCGCTCGCGTATGTCGCCCGCGGAAAACTTCCAGTGCTTTTCCGGATCGTCGAGCCGCTTGAGAAAGCGTTTCCGCTGCTCTTCTTTGGAGATGTGCAGAAAGAACTTCAGGAAGCGGATGTTCTGGCCGTTCATCGCTTTTTCGAAGGCGTTGATGTCGTCGTACCGCGCTTGCCAGAGATGCTTCCGATCCTTCTCGCGCAGCTCGCGGGGCAACCACTGGTTGTCGAGGAACTGCGGATGGACGCGAACCACTAGAACCTCTTCGTAATACGATCGGTTGAAGATCGCGATATAGCCCCGCGCCGGCAGTACCCGCATTGGCCTCCACAAGAAGTGATGCTGTCGTTCCTCTTCGTCCGGGGCCTTGAAGCTGTGCACGTTGACGCCCTGCGGGTTGACGCCGGACATCACGTGCTTGATCGTGCCGTCCTTGCCGGCCGCATCGAGCGCCTGCAGGATGATGATCAGCGCGTACTCTTTGCTGGCCCAGAGAAGAGTTTGCGACGCGGCCAGCTCGGCGACGTCCTGCACGAGGGCTTCCTTGCCGTCCGCTTTGTCCCTGAATGGTCCTGTGTAATCGGTCGGATAATCCTTCAAGCGGATTTTCTTGCCGGGCGGGACGAGAAACGGCTGGTGATCGAGACGGCTCGACTGGCTCATATCGCTACTCGGTCGGTTGTTCCTGCAACTCGCTGCGAATCTTCATGAGGATTTCGTGGTAATGCCACGCGGCCGTGGCATCGCGGGGCTGCCGGTGGTCCGGCTTGAGCGCCAGATCGCCGGTCGCCAGCAAAAGGCCCTTCACCTCCGGGTTCTGGCGGACCTTCTCTCGCGTGGCATCCACGATCAGCTCGTAGTGCTCGCCCGGCTCGGCCGGATGGTACTCGATCTGCTTGCCTTCGAAGGTGACCCAGTCGATGCCCATCCGCTCCATGTTCTCGCTGGCCGCGTCGCCGGCCCTTTTGGCCTCGAACCCGGTGAGCTGAGCCACCTCGTCGCGCGTGTGTTGCCACTGGAGGTCGGGGAATTTCGCCCGTTCGTCGTCGGCGTTTTCCGGAAACTTCATCATCTGCCAGAAGCCCTCCATGCTGGCGTACTGCTTGCCGTGAAACTCGAACGGCGTGGGGGCGAAATTGGAGAGCAACCCCAGCTCGTTACGCTTCGAAAGAATCACCTCGCCGGGCCCCGCATCCGGCGGCAAGATCTCCCAGCCTGGGGCACCTTCTTTCGCGACCGGCTCCCACCAATGCGCCGGATAGCGAGGATCGCGCTCCGCCGGTTCGTCCGCCGGGGCCGGCCTGCTCGCGGTCGCCGGCTTGGTTTCGGGAGCCGTACTTCGGGCAGTCGCCGGTTCGGATTCCGACCGGCAGCCGAACATAGCGGCAAGGCTCACCACGGCGAAACGAAATAAGAGCCTATCCCAGAA
>CAZHIV010000001.1:0-11892 GCA_964532675.1 uncultured Planctomycetaceae bacterium | reverse complement strand
GCAGCAGCTGGGCTCGCAGCAGCACGAGCGGTGGCAGCTGAACATGCCGCGGAGGCCGTCGAGCAGGCCGCAGCGGGGGCGGCAGCAGCGCGAATCGCAGCAAGACGATTCGCAACCGCAGCTCGGCTCACAACCACAGCTCGGCTCGCAGCAGCAGCTCGGCTCGCACGCACAGCTCTGCTCGCAGCAGCAGCTGGGCTCGCAGCAGCAGGAGCGGTGGCAGCGGAACATGCCGCGCAGACCGTCGAGCAGGCCGCAGCGGGGACGGCAGCAGGACGAATCGCAGCAGGACGATTCGCAGCAGCAGCTCGGCTCACAAGCGCAGCTCTGTTCGCAGCAGCAGCTCGGTTCGCAACAGCCACAATTACCGCCCAGCAGGCCAAAGAACGCATTCGCGCTACCGGCCGTGCCGAGCACCAGGGCGACGGAAAGCGTCGCAAAGGCAAGACGTCGGTTCATCGGGAGGACTCCTGAAAAAACGGGGAGGGGACCACAGCTCGCAGCAGGGAGCACGGGGCCGGGGACACGCGGCAATCGGTCTTTGCCGGGTGCCGGTCCGGCGTGGCGCGAAACGAACTCGTTCCAGCTCCACGCCGCCTGCGCCATGCTCGCGGCTTGCTTCAGCACTTGTCTGGTCGTATCGTCGCCCCGTATTTGCCGACTCCACGTTCCGGGAGAAATTGCCTGATTGCATCAAACTGACAGATATTCCGGCCGGCTGGCGCCGCTTGTGGCGATTGCTCCGCCTAGTGTTGCGGCGGCGGGACCGACCGGTTCGTCTATCCGGTTCCTATTCCGGATCGACACTCTTTTTGACCCGTGACGCAGTAATTGATTACAATTCGGTTGGCCGACTGAGTATTTCGAGGGCCCTAGCCATGACCTACCGCGGACACGTCAGAAACGGCAAAATTACGCTCGACGAGCCGGTCGCATTGCCGGAAGGCGTTGCCGTGAACGTGGAAATCATCGAGCAGAAAACCGACGCTGCCGAGCGCGGCCCATCAATCTGGGACAAGCTGCTCGAACTGGCCGGTAGTGTGGACGGCCCAGAGGATTGGGCGCGGAACCACGATCACTATATCCATGGCACTCCGAAGAAGTCGTGACGAGATTCGCCGATACATTCTATTTCATGGCGCTGCTCAATCGAAGAGACAGCGCGCATTCGGCCGCTAAGGCACTCAGTTCTGGAGCCGGCGGAATCGTAACCGCCGAATGGGTGCTGACAGAGTTGGCCGATGCGATGTGCTCTCGGCGCAAACGCCAGAAATGCGTCGAAATCTATCAGGTACTGCGGACCGACCCGGCCGTCGAGATTATTGCAGCCAACACGGACTTGTTTTCCCGCGGCATGGAATTATTTACTGATCGTCCCGACAAAGATTGGTCGCTGACCGATTGCATCTCATTTGTCGTTAAGGAAGATCGCCAGATCCATGAAGCGCTGACCGGCGATCATCATTTCGAGCAAGCGGGCTTTACGGCGCTGCTGAAATAGCCGCAGCGAAGGAACGCATTCTCACGCCTTCATTACGCGGCCGTAAATCTCGCTCAGGCGTGCCAGATAGCCGGGCCAGCCGAAGCGGTCGAGGGCCAGTTCGCGGCCGCGGCGGCCCATGGCGGCCGCCTGGTCGCGGTTGTCCAGCAGCGTGAAGAGGGCATCGGCGAGAGGCTCAACGTTAAGAGATATGCCACCTGCCACCGAGTCTCCACATCCTGTGGGCGGCGGCACCAGCAGGCCCGTTTCGCCGTGCGCGATGATCTCCGGAGCCCCGCCGGCATCGCAGGCAATGACGGGCTTGCCGGCAAGCGCGGCTTCGACGTACACCAGTCCGAACGGCTCGCGGTGCGACGGCAGGCACATCACGTCGATGGCCTGCACAAAATCGGCCACGTCGCGGCGGAAGCCCAGCAGCTTGAATCGGTCCGCGATGCCCAGTTGCTGCGCCGTGTGCTGCAGTTCATCGCGCAACGGGCCCTCGCCAAAGCACCAGAACTGCGCGGCGGGCAGGCAGTTCAGCACGAACCGGGCCGCCTGCACCAGCTCGCGATAACCTTTCTTGATCGACAAGTGGGCGAACGTCCCGACGACCGGCGTGGCGGCGGTCGCGCCCAATTCGGCTCGCACGGCGGCCGGCGCGCGGCTCGGCCGCATGTCGGCCGGATCGACCGGGTAGTGCATTACGCTGATGCGCTCGCCGGGGATCCCCTTGGCCTGGAGGTCTTTCTTCACGGCGGCCGAGCAGGCGATGAGATGGCTTTGGCGGCGGTGCCAGAGGGCGGAGGTAAAACCGTGAACGTGCCCGATCGACGGCGGTCCGCCCATTTGTTCAAGCCAGCCGCACCACCAGCTTGCGCTGGAAAGGTGCGAATGTAACACGTCGGCTGTAAACCGCCGGGCCGCGCCGCGCAGGCGCGCGAGGGCGAGCAGGTTTCCCTTGCCGCCGATCCCGAGTCGATCGAACGGCATATTGGCGGCAAGCATTTCGAGATTGACCCGGCTGCGGCTGGAAACGCAATGACTGACAAAATCCTCCAGCGAGCTTCGGCGCAGCAGCCGCGCCAGGAACGTCTCGGCGCCGGCCATCCGCGACGGTGTAATCACATGCAGCACGCGCGGAAAGCGCGACGGGAGGAGGGCCGCGGGGGATGACACGGCCGGAGGTGTGGGCGAACGGCGACGGGCGGTACTTTTCGGGCTGCGTTCAGTTACCCGCGGAAAGGTAGCGCGCATGGCGTCTCCGTGTCGAAGGCTGAATCAGGCGGCCGAGCGCAATGCGCTGTGGCTCCGGCGCTCAACCTGCCAATTGTCGCGAACGATAGAGGTATGGGTTGAGCGTCGGGTCGTTGTACATCTTCATTTGCCGATATACCTTGAGCAGCTTGCGGCCGGCCCAGACGTCGTCGATTAATTCGGTAAGCGCTTGCGAAAGGTCGGCATGCTGCAGGCGGCACCGATCGAGCCGCTCCTGCACCGTGGCGCGGTGTTGGCCGGTCGTGCCGTCGCGCGTCAGCTGTTCCTCGAGGTGGTAAATCCGCAGCGCCATAATCGATAGCCGGTCGATCGCGCTGCCCGGTGTCTCGGTGTTGAGCCGCGCGCCGACGCGGGGCAGGACGCTCTCGGCCGCGAGCAGCGAGACAAGCGCCTCGTCGACCTTCTCGATCCAGTCGTTGCGCTGCTGGTTGTAGCGGTCGATCGATCGCTTCACGGCGGCGATGCGGCGATCGGAAACGTCCGGGCTGCGAGCGACGTCCTCTTCGTGCCACAGCAAGAAGTTGTACTGGTGCTGCTGGCAGACGGTGGCCAGCAGGCCGTCGTACGGATTGTCGGGCGCGGCGTCGTGCCAACGGACGACGGTCGCGGTGTGCAGGGTGGTGATCTGCTGAACGAGTTCTTGCGGCACGGGCAGCATGGGGCATCCTTCCTCGCAATGGCCAGCGCAAACGGCGGGATTCTAGGAGTCTGCCATCATCGAAGCAAGATAGGCCGAAAACACCTGAAATCGGGCCTATATTGGGAATTCGCGGTCGCGGCTTCGCGGCCGTTGGGCATAGAATGGCAGGATGAGAGGTCTACATACCGCCACGAAGTCGCGAATTGCTGTCGTCGTCCTGCTCGCGATTGCCGTGTGGTCGATCACCGCGGCACGCCTGCTGGCAGACGAGGCGGCCACCGCGTCGCCCCGTCGGCCCACCAACCCGTTGGACGGCCTGCGGGCTTTTCGCTACTTGGAGCAGATTTGCGCCCTAGGCCCGCGACCGAGCGGTTCACCGGGGATGCTGAAGCAGCAGCAGTTCGTGCGCAAGCACTTTGAGGAGCTTGGCGGCAAGGTCACGCTGCAAAGATTCCACGCCGCCAATCCACTCGGCGGCGCGAACGTGCCGATGGCCAACATCATAGTCGAATGGCATCCGGAGCGAACCGAGCGAATTCTGCTGTGTGCCCACTACGACACGCGGCCGCTCCCCGATCAGGACCCCGATCCGGTAAAGCGGCGCAGCGGCACGTTCATCGGGGCGAACGACGGCGCGAGCGGCGTTGCGGCCCTGATGGAGCTGGCGCACTTGATGCCGAAACTGGAGGGGAGCGTCGGCGTCGATTTTGTGCTCTTCGACGGCGAGGAGCTCGTGTATGTGGAGAGGCGCGATCCCTATTTCCTCGGCAGCACGTGGTTCGCGCGGCAGTATAAGCGTCAGCCTCCGCAGCACACCTATCGCTGGGGCGTGTTGCTCGACATGGTGGCGGACCGTGATCTGACGATCTACCAAGAACGGCACAGCATGTCGTGGAGCGACACGCGGCCGCTCGTGAAGGATATTTGGGCTACTGCCGGGCGGCTAGGCGTCGATGAATTCATCCCCCGCGTTGGTTACACTGTTCGGGACGACCATTTGCCGCTCAGAAACATCGCCCAGATTCCAACCTGCAATATTATCGATTTTGTCGACTCGTGGGGGCAGATACCGCCCGGCTACTGGCACACGACGGACGACACTCCGAAACAATGCTCGCCCTCGTCGTTGAGCAAGGTGGGCTGGGTCGTATACGAATGGCTGAAAAGCGAGGCATCGCAAGGCAAAAGCGAGGACAAAGCCAAGCCGCAACCGGCGAGTGGTGACGGATGATCATGGTATTCGCCGTGTCGCTGCTATTGATCGGCCTGTCGGGCTTGATGCTGGACATGCACCGGCGGAGCTGGCGGGCGGCACAACAGGACGAGACGTTGTCGGAGCGCGACTTGCGGTTCGCGCGGTCGCAATTTCGGCGGAGGAACCAGGCCAGCGGCATCATCGGCGTGCTGGGCGCGGCGATTGGCGTCGGCCCGCTCGTGCCTGCGGAGCCCTGGCCGATGCTGTTCTACGTGAGCTCGCTGGCCGGGGCCTGCCTGTGCATCGTGCTGCTGGCCGGCCTCGATGCCTGGGCCACGCGACAGAATTTCGCCCGCCTGCGGAGCGAGCAGCTCACCGCCCAAATCAAACTGAGCCGCGAATCGAAGGCCCAGCAGCGGTGAGCCAATCGTTCATTGGACCACGAAAGACACGAAAAGACACGAAAAAGGGAGCTCGGGGAGGTGGCCAGCTACTATGCGGTTAGGGTCCTCAGCCACTAGTAGCGATGATTAGTTAGTGTTCGAGTCACTTGCTTCGCGTTCGGTCGAATGCCTTTCGTGTCTTTTCGTGTATTTTGTGGTTAGCAAACTTCCGGCATTTCGTATTCCACCGAATGACCGTCGATCCGTTTCGTCTGGCGATCGCCTTGGTGCCGCTGGCGGCGTATGTGCTGCTATTGGCCTTCGTCAACGCGCGGCGGCGGCCGTTCCTCACCACCGGCGGGTGCGATTTTGCCGCCCTCGGCGTCGCGCTCTCCGGCCTCATGTTTGTCGGTCCGCTGGAGCTCTTCCGTCCCGAGGCCGCCACACGCGAATTCGGCAACTACATCTGGCTCGTGCTGGTGCTGTTCTACTGGCTGTGGCTGCTGCTCGTAGTGCTCCTCTCGCGGCCGAGGCTGGTGGTCTACAACATCAGCGTCGAAGAGCTCCGACCGCTGCTGGCCGACGCGGCCAACCGGCTCGACCCCGAGGCCCGCTGGGCCGGCAACCATCTGTCGCTGCCCGGCCTCGGCGTTCATCTACACTTAGACGGTTTCGACTTGATGCGCAGCCTGTCGCTGGTCTCTAGCGGCGGCAGGCAGAACATCGACGGCTGGCGGCGGCTGTCCCGCGAACTGCGCCGCACGCTGGCGACGATACGCGTGAGACCCAACCCCCGCGCGATCGGGTTGCTCGTCGTATCGCTCGCGCTGTTTGCCACCAGCGTCAGCTACATGCTCAACAGCCCGGAAGCGCTCCTGGCGGCGATGAACGAGGTATTCGCCTACTGACCCCCGCGCCGCGCACCGCTGGCGGTTTAGCTTTCCGGCGCGCACTCGAACGCGATCCGAAACGCCTTGTGCCCCGCGGCGAGCTTCTCGCCGTAGATCGTGCGGAGCTCCTGCTGGAGCGCGGCGGCCGAGGGGAACCCGTCGGGGATGGCGTCGGCGTCGGTCAAGGCGTCGATCTCCACCGGCTCGACGGCCGTGATGCGAATCGGGCCGATGCCCGGTATGTAGCTCCGCTGGCCGGCCCGCATGTGGCGGAATTTCCACAGCCGGATCGTCTGCGTTTTCTCGCCGGAGCGGATGGCGGGCAGGAATTTTTTCTTGAAGAGAAGCATGACCAATAGCCGGCGGCCTACGGCCGCCGGGGCCCGGACCGCGTAGCGGTGCGGCGATTTCCCTAGTGTTGATTCTCCGGCCGTATAAGTCCGTATCAGTAACCGCTGGCACTTGCCCTTGCAAGCCGAAGCAGCAGTTTTATAATTCGGGGAGCGCGTGGCGGGCGGCGGATCGCCGTTTTGGCCGCGCCGAATTGCGGGTGTAGCTCAGTTGGTAGAGCACAACGTTGCCAACGTTGTTGTCGTCGGTTCGAATCCGATCACCCGCTCTTGGAGGAGCTGTCGGCTATCGGCTTTCAGCTATCGGCAAAAGGATTCTGGTCCAGTTCTGGCCGACAGCCGACAGCTGATAGCCGATAGCTCTGACGATGGCCCGCGCTTTGGGGACCAAGGGGCGCGGGCCGTTTTACTTTGGCCGCTTAGCGAAGGGTGCGCGAGCATGACCGCCGATCGAACCGAGGACGACAGGTTGGGCGACGAAGAATCGACGGGTGTCGCGGTCGAGGCCGGCGGCGATGAATCGGAAGAGCAGCAACCGCTCGAGCTGGACGTCCAGGTCACCAGCCCCAGCGCCTGCGAACGCCACGTCACGGTCACCATTTCCCGAAACGACATCGATCGCTACTTCGACGACGCCTTCGGCGAGATGATGCCCACGGCCGCGGTGCCGGGGTTCCGCATCGGCCGCGCGCCGCGCAAAGTCGTCGAGAACCGCTACCGCGACGAGGTTGCCGACCAGGTCAAGAGTGCGTTGTTGCTGGATAGCCTGGAGCAGATCAGCGAGGAGCAGCGGTTCACGGCCATCAGCGAGCCGGAGTTCGACCTGGACGCCGTCGAGGTGCCCAAGGACGGGCCGATGACGTTTGAGTTCACGATCGAGGTCCGGCCGGAGTTCGATCTGCCGAAGTGGAAGGGCCTGACGCTCAAGCGGCCGGTCCGCGACTTCACCGACGCCGACATCGACGGGCAGCTCGAGCAGATGCTCGCGCGCTACGGCCAGCTCGCGCCGCACGACGGCCTGGCGGAGGAAGGCGATTACGTGTCGGTGAACATCACCGCCTCGGCGGACGGCAAGCAGGTGGCCCGCGAGATGGAAGCGGTGGTGCGGGTCCGCCCCACGTTAAGCTTCCGCGATGCCCGGCTGGAAGGCTTCGCGAAACTGATGACGGGCGCCGAGGCCGGCGACCGCCGCACGGCCGAGGTAACGCTTACCAAGGACGCCCCGAACGCGGAGCTACGCGGCAAAAAGGTCGGGCTCGAGTTCGAAGTGCTCGGCGTCAAGAAATTGAAGCTGCCCGACCTGACTGAAGACTTTCTGCAAGAGATCGGCGGTTTCGGCTCCGAGGAAGATCTTCGCAAGGCGATCCACATGAACCTCGAGCGGCAGTTGGAGTACCAGCAGCAGCGGCTCGCGCGGAACCAAATATCGGCGCTGCTGACTAAGAGCGCCGATTGGGAGCTTCCGCCCGGTTTGTTGGAGCGGCAGAGCGCCCGCGAGCTGGAGCGGGCCGTGATGGAGCTCCGCCGCAGCGGCTTCAGCGAGGTGGAAATCCGCGCCCGCGAAAACCAGTTGCGGCAAAACAGCACCGCCGGCACGGCCACCGCCCTCAAGGAGCACTTCATCCTGGAGCGGATCGCCGAAGAGGAGAAGATCGACGTCGAGGAGAGCGACTACGACAAGGAAATATTCCTGATCGCCGCTCAGAGCGGCGAGTCGCCCCGGCGCGTGCGGGCGCAGCTCGAAAAGCGCGGCCTCATGGACGTCCTGCGGAACCAGATTATTGAACGCAAGGTGCTGGAGCTCGTTCAGTCCCAGGCCAAGTTCAAGGACGAGCCCTACCAGCCGGAGAAGTCCGACACCGAGGCGATCGCGATTGCGGCCGGCGGAGGCTCCGGCGGCGCGATCCACGTCACCACCGAGACCAAGGAAGAAGGCGAGAAGAAGTAACGCCGCCCCCTTGTTCCCACGCTGGAGCGTGGGAACACACGACCCAGCCGCTCCGCGGCGTCGCAGCGTGGCCTGAATTCGAAGCCTATGTGCTTCGGTGACCAGCGACGCGGAGCGTCGGATGCTTGCGTTCCCACCCAGAGCGTGGGAACGAGGCGTTATGGCCTCTTGACGTTTAAATCCACCCAGGAAGGATTCTTCCATGAGCACCTCTCCCCGATTTGAAACAGGCCCCTTGCCCCGTGAGATGGCCGCCCAAGCCATGCGCGACTACCAGCGCCAGCGGCAAATGACGCTCGGCGACCTGTTGCTGGAAAACCGCGTCATCTTCCTGCAAGGTGAGATTTACGACGGCAATGCCAACGAACTGGTGATGAAGCTCCTCTACTTGCAGAGCGAGAACCGCCGCAAGGATATTCATTTCTACATCAACTCGCCCGGCGGCAGCGTGACCGCGACGCTCGCCGTCTACGACACGATGCAGATGATCTCCTGCCCCGTGGCCACCTACTGCGTGGGCCTGGCGGCCAGCGGCGGCGCGGTCCTGCTGGCCGGCGGCGAAAAAGAAAAACGCTTCGCCCTGCAGCACGCCAAGATCATGATCCATCAGCCCCACGGCGGCGTCGGCGGCCAGGTGAGCGACATTGAGATTCAGGCCAACGAAATCCTCCGCACCCGCTCGGCCCTGAACGGGATCATGGCCCTACATACGGGCAAAACGGTCGAAGAAATCGCTAAGGCTTCCGATCGCGACTTCTACATGACCGCCGACGAGGCCAAGGCCTTCGGCATCGTCGACGACATCCTTTTGAAGCAGCCCACCGGCGAGGACGAAGAGTAACGAAGATGTACGATGTGAGATGTAAGATTGAAGATGTGAGCTGATTTTTCACATCTTCGATCTTACATCTTACATCTCACATCCATACCGCGACAAAACTCACCAAACCACGAACGTACGAAACACCATGAACCTAGTCCCCTACGTCATCGAGAAGAGCGGCCGCGAAGAGCGGGCGATGGACATCTACAGCCGCCTGCTGAAGGACCGCATCGTCCTATTGGGCTCGGCGGTGAACGACGACGTGGCTAACAGCCTCGTGGCGCAGCTGTTGTTCCTGCAGTCGGACGATCCCAAGGCCGACATTCATCTGTACATCAACTCGCCTGGCGGCAGCGTGACGGCCGGACTGGCGATTTACGACACGATGCAGTTCGTCTCCTGCGAGGTGGCGACCTATTGCGTGGGCCAGTGCGCTTCGATGGGCGCGCTCTTGCTGGCCGCCGGGGCCGAGGGCAAGCGGCACGCCCTGCCCAACAGCCGCATCATGATCCACCAGCCCTCGGCCGGCATGGAAGGCTCCGCCGAGGACATCCTTATCCATGCGACCGAATACAAGCGCACCAAGTCCCGCCTCAACCAGATTCTCTTCAACCACACCGGCCGCTCGCTCGAGCAGATCGAAAAGGACACCGAGCGCGATAAATTCATGTCGGCCGAGGAAGCGCTCGAATACCGGCTCATCGACAAGGTCATCACCAGCCTCGCGCCGAACAAGTCGGTAGCATAGCAGCGCCAGCATCCACTCTGCTGGACTGGTCGCTTAAGCGACCAGTCCGATGTGTCGCAATCGAGCTAGTCGCATGAGGCGATTGTGCTAGCATCTCCTGCGCTTGACGCTCGCTGGCCGATTTCCTATTGAACGCCCCGGCAAGTGGCCGCCGACCCTCGTGTTGCGCTCCTCTTCGGCCGGCTGTTGCCCTCTCGTCCGGATCAATCGCCGTGGCTAATCGTTCGCAATCCAAGCGGCCATTATGGCCATCGTTGTTCGCGCTCGTCGGCGCTGCGCTCGTGCTGCCGCTGTTGGCCGGGTGCCAGAGCAACGTGCAACAGGATCTGGTTGCCCGCGAGATGCGGATGCAGGAGGATCAGATCTACGCGATGGAGGATTACCTGGCGCAGTACCAGGAGCTGATTTGCAAGTACCGGGCGGAGAACGCCGCCCTTCGCCGCCAGCTGGGCGAGGACGACGACACCCTGCCTGCCCGGCGACCCTCGCCACGAGACCCCAACGGCCCGGCGATTGAAGTCCGGCCGCCGCGGACCAACGGCACGCCGCCGCCGCAGCTCGAGCTGCCGGAAGTACCCCCGCTCGAGGAAACCACCTCTAACGAGCCCGACGGCGAAGTCGCTTTAGCGACCGGGCGGACGGGGACCGACGATGTCCCTTCCGCCACCCAAGCCGTCGCATTGGAACCGGCCACCGAGAAGAAGCCCATCCACGACGCCTGGCTGCACGGCGAAGTCGTCGGAAACGAGACCGGTGGCGGCCCGCGGCTTATCGTCGAGATCGAGCCCCGAGATGCGGATGGCAACGCGACGCAGTTCACCGGCCCGCTTTCCCTGATGCTCCTCGCGGCGGACGGCGGCGGCGCCCAGGAGAGTCTCGCCCGCTGGGACTTTGCGCCCAACGAAGTGCGATCGGCCATCGACGCCGCCAACGAGGGGCGCACGATTCGCTTCCAACTCGAGCTGCCGGCCGATACGCCCGCCAGCGACCCGACCGAAATCTGGGTCCGACTGCTGCCGCGTGGCGGCGAAAAAGTGCTGGCCCACGCGGCCATCGACCTAACTGAACCAAACCGATTCTCGTCGCTCCCAATCGATTCACCGCCGCGCGAACGGCCCCCACGGCGACGGGCGATCGCCGCCGCGAACAGCCACCGGCCGAGCAGGCAGCCGGCGCTCGATTCGAACGTCAACGACGCCGGCTGGACAATAGCCCGGCCCGGTGAGCCCGCGACATTGGCCGTCGATGCAAACGACCCGGACGGGCGATGGCGCCCATCCTCCGAGCCGATTCCAACCGCCGTCGCGACCAGTACACCGACGCGCCCCAAGCCGCGCCCGACTCGGCCGGCCTCGCTTCCGGCGCCTCGGGCGAAAACGCCGGTCGCCGTGACGGAGGCCCTTCGCAAACCGGGCTGGTCGCCGCACCGGTCGGGCGAACCGTCCGACGAAAAGCGCATGGCGACACGCCACCGGCCAAGCTGGTCCGCGACGCGCTAACCCGGCCGCGCGTTGTCAGCCGGCATAGCGTGCCCTAAACTCGTCGTCATGGCCGCCGCTCCCGGTTCGACAATTTCACCGCCTCCGCTGCGCCTCAATGTCGCGGATCGACTTGCTGCTGCGGCGACGGCGTCGCCCCATGCGGTCGCCGTGGCTTGTGCCCGGCGTTCGTCCCATGGGCCAGCCGCGACGCGGCGGGCCACTTCCGGCGCCCTGTACGCGACGACGACGTTCGCGGATCTCGACGCCGACGTGACGCGGATTGCTCGTGGCTTGTGGGCCTGGGGCGTACCGCCGGGAACGCGGCTGGCACTGCTGGTGCGGCCCGGCATCGAGTTCGTGACGCTGGTGTTCGCCCTGCTGCGGGCCGGTATGGTCATCGTGCTCGTCGACCCCGGCATGGGACGGCGCAATCTCATCCGCTGCCTGGAAGAGTCGGATCCGGAAGGTTTCGTGGCCGTATCGGTGGCACAGGCGGCCCGCCTGTGCCTGCGCCGCCGATTCCCTCGTGCCCGCTGGAACGTCACGGTCGGCCGCCGCTGGTTCTGGGGCGGCCACACGCTGGACACGCTGCGATTCCGTGGAATGGAAGCAGTTACAAGCCGCGACCCCAACGGGTCGCCGGAAATGGGGTGTGTGCGTTCCGGCGACCCGTTGG